>NZ_SCMM01000035.1:0-52985 GCF_005503345.1 Ramlibacter sp. 2FC | reverse complement strand
GCAACCAGGTGAACCACGCAATCAAGGCCGGATATAAGGACGCAGCCGACTTCTTCGCAGCACAACACAAATTCTTCTTGCTATCCGGGAGGCATCCATATAAGACAAGCATGAACCGCAGAAACGCACTCGCCGCCCTCGGGGCGGCATCGACGCCGTGGCGCGCCTGCTGGCCCAGGGCATGGGCGAGGAGCTGGGCCAATCCTTCGTGGTCGATAACCGCCCAGGTGCAGGCGGCACACTGGGCGCCGACGCCGTGGCCAAGGCCGCACCCGACGGCTACACCGTGCTGCTGGCCGGCAACCCCGAGCTGACCATCAACCCCTCGCTGCAGGAAAAGCCCAACTACTCGGCCGCGAACGACTTCACGCCCATCGTGCTCGTGGCCCAGTCGCCCAACGTCCTCGTGGCCCACCCTTCGCTGGGCGCCAAGAGCCTGCGCGCGGCCTAGAGGCCGGCCGGCGGCAGCGCGGCGGCCTGTCCATAGGCACGCCGGGCAACGGCACGCCGCAACACATCGCGGTCGAGCTGCTGCGCGCGCAGACCGGCATCGACATCGTCCACGTGCCCTACAAAGGCGCGGCCCCCGCGACCACGGCGGCCCTGGCCGGCGAGGTCACCATGGCCCTGGTGGGCGCGCCGCCCGTGCTTCCCCACCTAGCCACGGGCAAGCTGGTCGCGCTGGCCGTCACCCAGCCGCAGCGCTCGCCACTGGTGGCCGAGGTGCCCACGGTGGGCGAGGCCCTGGGCATCATGGCCGACGACGACTTCGTCGCCTGGTACGGCCTGCTGGCCCCGGCCCGCGCGCCGGCGGCGGCCGTGCAGGCGCTGGAGCGCGCCGCCTTCACCGTGCTGCGCCGCCCCGAAACCCGCTCCCGGCTCGCCGCGCTCGGCACCGACCTGCAGGCAACTCCGCGCGCCGCCTTCGCCGAGCGCATGCGCAAGGAGTCTGCGCGCTACGCCGAAATCATCAGGCGCTTCGGCATCAAGGCGGCGTGAACGCAGGTTCTCAGGCCAACAGGGCGCAGAACCGCTGCAGGTCGACGTTGCCGCCGCTGAGCAGCACCCCGATCCGCTGCCCCCGCAGCTGCGACTTCATCTCGCGGGCGGCGGCGAAGCCCAGGCAGCCGGTGGGTTCGACCACCAGCTTCATGCGCTCCGCGAAGAAAGCCATGCAGGCGACAAGCTGCGCGTCGGTCACGGTGAGCACGTCGTCCACATCGCGCCGGATGATGGGGAAGGTGTAGCTGCCCAGGTGCTGGGTCTGCGCACCGTCGGCAATGGTCTTGGGTGTTTCTATGTGGACGATGGACCCGCTGCGAAACGATTGCTGCCCGTCGTTGCCCGCCTCGGGCTCGACGCCGTAGAGCTTGCAGGCCGGCGCCAGCGCGCGCGTGGACAAGGCCGAGCCGGCGAGCAGCCCGCCGCCCCCCAGACTCACAAAGAGCGCATCGAGCGGCCCCTCCTCCTCGAACAACTCCTTGGCCGCCGTGCCCTGGCCCGCGATCACGTCGGGGTGGTCGTACGGCGGGATCAGCGTCAAGCCATGCTTGTCGGCCAGCTCGCGGCCGATCTGTTCTCGGTCTTCCTTGTAGCGATCGTAGAGGACCACGGTTCCGCCGTAGCCCTGGGTCGCCGCCACCTTGATGGCCGGCGCGTCGTGCGGCATGACGATGGTGGCGGGCATACCCAGCAGGCTGGCCGACAGGGCGATGGCTTGTGCGTGGTTGCCCGAGGAGAAAGCCACCACGCCCGCGCGGCGCTGCCGCGCGTCGAACTTCGACAGCGCATTGAAGGCGCCGCGAAACTTGAAAGCGCCCATGCGCTGCAGGTTCTCGCATTTGA
This sequence comes from Ramlibacter sp. 2FC, assembly GCF_005503345.1. Lineage (NCBI taxonomy): Bacteria > Pseudomonadati > Pseudomonadota > Betaproteobacteria > Burkholderiales > Comamonadaceae > Ramlibacter > Ramlibacter sp. 2FC. Next base: position 51,140 of record NZ_SCMM01000035.1, on the reverse strand, counting down.
AGAAGAGCTCGGCGCCGAACGCCTGGTCGACCGTGCGCGACCTCATGACCGGGGTGCGATGGGCGTGGCCCTCGATGCGTTCGGAGGCCGAAATCACGTCGTCGAAAGTGGGCAGGTTCAAAGTGATCATGAGCGTCCTTTCGTCAAGCCAAAGACAAGAGCCAGATAAGCACCAGGCCGTGCACCGCGCCGACCACGGCGCCCGCCACGAGCAGCGACAGGCCCACGCCCAGGGCTAGCCAGGCTGTTGGCGGCGATCCAGTGCCAGCAGAAGCGTTGGGCGCCATGGTCCGGCTGTCATGGGTCAAGGGCGAGCGAGGCGGCTTTGTCCCGATTTGGCATCGGCGTTGGAGCGATCGAGATCCATGTTATCTGAGCAACTGGACTGCGCGCCGGTCACAGTCTCAATCACGCAGACCTTCGCCGACCTCGTGGTCGAGGGCGCCCTGGTCAAGCTCATGCACGACTTGTTCAGCAACGTGGAGAAGCACACCACAGCTTGAACGCAACTGGGAACTCCGGTGGGGTGAGGGTCGGGCGCCGCCACCGCGCCCTGATCGGCTGGCCGCCGCCAGCCGATCGCGTATTCATCCACATGTCGTCGTGGACGAGTCCGCAGGCAGCGCGTCAGGGCTTTTGTACCACCTCAACCGCTTTCCCCGCACTGGGGGTGGATGCGGTTTGGGCGGGTGCGACGGCGCCAGGGCATTTTTTCTGAACGGCGGCTTGCTGCAGGGCGTCATATTCCCCCTTGAGTCGCGCATATTCAGCCTCCTGTTGCTTTGTGCCTCCCAGCGCAAACAACGCAGGCCAGAAAAGAATGGCGCCGACGCCGGCGATTGCCTTGTCGTTCGAGGCTGCCTCGTCCAGTCGGCCACCCAGCTGGTTCACACGGACTTGGATACGTTGTGTCTCAGCCGCAATTTGCTCACAGTCATAGGACTGATACTGCATAGGCGACACATAGTTAGGCGCAATGTCCTTCGAGGCAGTGGCGCAACCAGCAAGCACGATGCCGAGTGAGAGAACTGCTGCGATCGGTTTTTTCATGTTGATTTCCCCTTTGACAAAAAAGCAGACGCTCCGGTCCGACATATGCCTGAAGCCCCATGGGGCGTGGCCAGCCAGAGAAGGGCAGATGTCGTCCTGTTTCGGGGAACGAGAAAGCTCGCCTGTCGCAACAGCCGTTTGAGTGCCACGTTACTCGCTCCCTGAATTTCTTTCGGCGCTGCGCCCACTGGGGGTCGCCGTGCCATGGAAATGATTAGTTACAAACACTATAGCTTGCGAACCAAGGCAGCCAGCGTTCCCGTAAGCCGTTTTTTCACACCGTGGCGTGGCCGACACCGGCAATTGCGGCATTTGCGCCACATTGACGGTGGACCAAGCTGTGCCCGCTCCTTGGCGGAACCGAACGTTAAGACTGAATTCGCTCCCCCACGACCCCGTACACTCCCCGCCCATGCCCTGGCACGCCCGACTCCAACTCAGCTACTCCCACCAGGCGCCGCGTACCGTGGCGCGCTTCCTGCACGACGGACCGCTGCGCATCCTGCAAAGCCTCTACCCCGAAGGCGACGCCATCTGCCACAACGTGCTGGTGCACCCGCCGGGCGGCATCGTGGGCGGCGACACGCTGGACATCGATGTCGCGGTAGCCCCGGGCGCGCATGGGCTGATCACCACGCCGGGCGCGACGCGCTTCTACAAGTCGCAAGGCGAGACCGGGCTGCAGACCGCGCGGCTTGCGCTGCAGGCCGGCGCGCGCCTGGAGTGGCTGCCGCTCGAAGCCCTGTGCTACAGCGGCTGCCTGGCCGAGAACCGGCTGCGCTGCGAGCTGGCGCCCGGCGCCGAGCTGCTGGGCTGGGACGTCACGGCCCTGGGCCTGCCGCATGCGGACCAGCCCTTCGAGCGCGGCCGGCTGCAGCAGCACCTGGAGGTGCCGGGCGTGTGGCTCGAGCGCGGCCGCATCGACGCCGACGACCGGCTGCTGCTCGACGGCCCGCTGGGCCTGGCGGGCCAGCGCTGCCTGGCCACGGTGTTCTTCGTGGCCGGCAGCGCGCTGGCGCGCGAGCGGCGCGAGCAGGCGCTGGACGCGGCGCGCGCCGTGATCGAGGCGCACGCGCTGCGCGACAGCGCGGGCGCGACCAGCCCCGAGGACCGCGTGCTGGTGGTGCGCATCCTGGGCCCCGTGGTCGAGCCCGTGATGGACCTGGCGCGCCGGCTGCGCGCGGCCTGGCGCGAGCAGCTCTGGGCCCTGCCGGGCCTCGCGCCGCGCATCTGGGCGATGTAGGGTTCTGGCCCCTCCGCTCAGGTGGGCTTGCCCGCCTGCGCCTCGTGCGCCGAATGTAGGCCATGCGCCTTGAGCAGGGTCTCCAGGCCCGTGCGGTCCACCACTTCCTTTTCCAGCAGCACGCCGGCCAGGGCCTCGAGCGCGTCCCGGTGCGCGTTCAGGGTTTCGGTGACGCGCTGGCGCGCCTCGTCGAGCAGGCGCCGCACCTCGGCGTCTATGACCTCGGCGGTGCGCTCGCTGCAGTTGCGCCGCTCGGGCAGGTTCACGCCGTTGAGGTAGAGCGGGGTCGGCTGGCTGTCGTAGGTGGCCAGGCCCAGGGTCTCGCTCATGCCGTAGTGGGTGACCATGTGGCGCGCCATGTCGGTGGCGCGCTGCAGGTCGTTCTCGGCGCCGGTGGAGACGTCGCCGAACATGATCTGCTCGGCGATGCGGCCGGCCAGCAGCACGTCCAGGCGGTCCAGCAGCTCGCTCTGGCGCAGCAGGTAGCGGTCCTCGGTGGGCAGCTGCTGGGTGTAGCCCAGCGCCGCCACGCCGCGCGGGATGATGGAGACCTTGGACACCTTGTCGGCATGCTCGCGCAGCTCGGCCAGCAGCGCGTGGCCGGCCTCATGGTGGGCGACGATGCGGCGCTCCATGGCGTTCATCACGCGGTTCTTCTTCTCCAGGCCGGCGACGATGCGGTCCAGCGCGTCCTCGAAGTCCTGCATGTCGACCGCGTCCTTGCCGCGCTTGGCGGCGCGCAGCGTGGCCTCGTTGACCAGGTTGGCCAGGTCCGCGCCGGCGAAGCCGGGCGTGCGCGCGGCGACCGAGGCGAGGTCGACCTCGGGCGCAAGCGTGACGTTCTTCACATGCACCTCGAGGATCTGGCGCCGGCCATTGAGGTCGGGCTTGTCGATGGTGACATGGCGGTCGAAGCGGCCGGCGCGCAGCAGGGCCGGGTCCAGGATCTCGGGTCGATTCGTGGCGGCCATGATGATGACGCCGCGGTTGGTGTCGAAGCCGTCCATCTGCACCAGCAGCTGGTTCAGCGTCTGCTCGCGCTCGTCGTTGCCGCCGCCCAGGCCGCTGACGCCGCGCGCCTTGCCCAGCGCGTCGAGCTCGTCGATGAAGACGATGCAGGGCGCCTTCTGCGCCGCCTGGTCGAACAGGTCGCGCACGCGGGCGGCGCCCACGCCGACGAACATCTCGACGAACTCCGAGCCGCTGAGCGAGAGGAAGGGCACGCCGGCCTCGCCGGCCACGGCCTTGGCCAGCAGGGTCTTACCGGTGCCGGGGGCGCCGACGATGAGCACGCCCTTGGGGATCTTGCCGCCCAGGCGCCGGTAGCGCTCGGGGTGCTGCAGGAACTCGACCACCTCCATCAGTTCTTCCTTGGCCTCGTCTATGCCGGCCACGTCCTTGAAGGTGACGCCGGTCTGCTGCTGCATGTAGACGCGCGCCTTGCTCTTGCCGATCTCGAGGATGCCGCCGCCCATGCCGCCGCCCATGCGCTTCATGAGGAAGAACCATATGCCCACGAAGATCAGCGTGGGCACGACCCAGGACAGCAGCAGGGCCAGCCACTTGCTCTCCAGCGCGCCCGCGTAGCGCACCTTGGCCGCGTCGAGCTGCGGCACGAGCTCGGGGTCGTCGACGCGCACGGTCACGAAGCGGTGCTCGCCGCCGGTCTTGCGTATCGCCTCCACGCGCGCGGCGGGCAGCACCTGCTCGAGGCCGTCCGCGTTGAGGCGCCCGGTGACCAGGCCGGGCTGCAGCGTGATGTCGTCGACCTTGCCCGCGGCCAGGGCCTGCTTGAACTCGCTGTAGCTCAGGGTCTGGGTCTGGCGGCTGTCGATGAACTCCTGCAGCACCATGATCAGCACCAGGGCCAGCAGCATGTACCAGAGCGAAAAGGCTTGCTTCTTGTCCATCGTGTTCCCAGGCGCTTGGTGTCCCCGATTCAACTCCGGCGATGCCGCAGGCGCAAGGCGTTGGCGATCACCGACGCGGAGCTGAAGCTCATGGCCAGCGCCGCGATCATCGGCGACAGCAGCCAGCCAGTCAGAGGGTACAGCGCGCCGGCCGCGATGGGAATGCCCAGCGCGTTGTACAGGAAGGCGAACAGCAGGTTCTGCTTCATGTTGCCCACCGTGGCCTGCGACAGCGAGCGCGCGATGGCGATGCCGCGCAGATCGCCCTTGACCAGGGTGACCTGGGCGCTGTTCATCGCCACGTCGGTCCCGGTGCCCATGGCCACGCCGACATCGGCCTTGGCCAGCGCCGGCGCGTCGTTGATGCCGTCGCCGGCCATGGCGACGACGCGCCCCTGCTGCTGCAACTGCTCGACCAGGAGCAGCTTGTCGGCGGGCTTGACCTCGCCATGCACTTCGTCGATGCCCAAGCGCGCCGCGACGGCCCGGGCCGTGGTCAGGCCATCGCCGGTGGCCATGACGATGCGCAGCCCGGCCGCCTTCAAGGCCGCCAGGGCCTCGGGCGTGCTGGGCTTGATGGGATCGGACACGGCCAACAGACCGATCAGCTTCCCGTCGACCGCGAGGTGCATCACGCTGGCGCCTTCGGTGCGCAGGGCCTCGGCCTGCGTGACCAGGGCCTCGACCGGGATGCCAAGTTGCTGCATCAGCGCGGTGTTGCCCAGGGCCAGTTGGCGCGCCGCGATCCGCCCGCGCACGCCTATGCCCGAGGCGGATTCGAAATCCTCCGCCTTGTCCAGCCTCAGGCCACGCTCGCGCGCGGCACGCACGATGGCCTCGGCCAGCGGGTGCTCGCTGCCCTGGTCCAGGCTGGCGGCCAGGCGCAGCAGCTCGTCGGCCTCGAAGCCCGGGGCGGGGACCGCGCGGTCGAAGGCCGGGCGGCCTTCGGTCAGGGTACCGGTCTTGTCGATGATGAGGGTGTCGACCTTGCGCAGGTGCTCGATCGCCGCCGCATCGCGGAACAGCACGCCCTGGGTCGCGCCGCGCCCGGTGGCGACCATGATCGACATGGGCGTGGCCAGGCCCAGGGCGCAGGGGCAGGCAATGATCAGCACCGCCACCGCGTTGACCAGGCCGTAGACCCAGCGCGGTTCGGGGCCGAACAGGCCCCAGCCGAGAAAGCTCAGCAAGGCGATGCCGACCACCGCCACCACGAAGTAGCCCGCCACCACGTCGGCCATGCGCTGCATGGGCGCCCTGGAGCGCTGCGCCTGGGCGACCATCTGCACGATCTGCGCCAGCACGGTGGCCGAGCCGACGCGCTCCGAGCGCATCACCAGCGCGCCGCTGGTGTTGAGCGTGGCGCCGATCAGCTTGTCGCCCACGCGCTTGCTCACCGGCACGGGCTCCCCGGTCAGCATGGACTCGTCGACGGCGCTGCCGCCCTCGACCACCATGCCGTCCACCGGCACCTTCTCCCCCGGCCGGACGCGCAGCAGGTCGCCGACATGGACATGGGCCAGCGGCACGTCCTCCTCGGCGCCATCGGCCCGTATGCGCCGCGCGGTCTTGGGTGCCAGGCCGAGCAGTGACTTGATCGCGGCCGAAGTCTGCGAGCGGGCCTTGAGCTCCAGCACCTGGCCCAGCAAGGTCAGCGAGATGATCACGGCGGTGGCCTCGAAATAGACCGCTACCCGGCCCATGGAGACGAACGAGGACGGAAACGCCTGCGGCGCCACGGTGGCGACCACGCTGTAGGCGAAGGCCGCGCCGGTGCCCAGGCCGATCAGGGTCCACATGTTCGGGCTGCGCTTGAGCACCGACTGTGCGCCGCGCACGAAGAACGGCCAGCCGGCCCACAGCACGATGGGCAGCGACAGGACCAGCTCGACCCAGCTCTGGGTCGCCATGTCGAACCAGCTCAGCCTGTGCCCCGCCATCGCGAGCGCCGTCACCGCCACGGTGAGCGGCAGCGTCCACCAGAAGCGGCGGCGGAAATCGCGCAACTCGGGGTTGTCGTCCTCGTCCAGCGCGGGCAGCAGCGGCTCCAGCGTCATGCCGCACTTGGGGCAATTGCCCGGATGCTCCTGGCGCACCTCCGGGTGCATGGGGCAGGTGTAGACCGTGCCGGCGGCGGCCAGCGAGGGCGGCGAGGTCGCGGCGATGTTCATGGGCGCAGCTCCAGCTGCTGGCCCAGGCGCGGCACGCAGGCGCTCCAGCCGAGCTCGCGCTCTATGCGCTGGCGCAGCGCGTCCGCCGGGCCGGGCTCGCCGTGGTTGAGGTAGATGCCGCGCGGCGGCTGCGGCGCCGTGGCCAGCCACTGCACGAGCTGGCGCGCGTCGGCATGGGCCGACATGCCGGGCAAGGCGACGATCTCGGCATTGACGGCCACGTCCTCGCCGTGGATGCGTATGCTGCGCTCGCCCGCGAGCATGCGGGCGCCGCGCGTGCCGCCGGCCTGGAAGCCGGCGAAGACGATGGCGTTGCGCCGGTCGGGCGCCATGGCCTTGAGGTGGTGCAGCACGCGGCCGCCCGTGGCCATGCCGCTGGCCGAGACGATGATGGCCGGGTAGCGCAGCGCATTCAAGGCGCGCGACTCGTCCACCGAGCGAACCATTTTCGCGACATGGCACAGGCCGCTGCATTCCTCCACCGAGAGCCGGTGCTGGGCCCGGTGCCGGTGGTAGATCTCGGTCATGTCGATCGCCATCGGGCTGTTGAGGAAGACCGGCAGGTCCGGGATCGCGCCGCGCGCCTTCAGCCTGTAGATGGCGAACAGCAACGTCTGGGCGCGCCCCACCGCGAACGCCGGGATGACGACGATACCGCCGCGCGCCGCCGTGCGCTTGATCACGTCGGCCAGGACGGCCTCGCCGTCCTGCGGCTCGTGCAGCCGGTCGCCGTAGGTCGACTCGAGCACCACGTAATCGGCGCGTTCTATCGGCGTCGGTGGCCGCATGATGCTGTCGTCGGGCCGACCCAGGTCGCCGGAGAACAGCAGCGTGGTGCGGTCCAGGCCCAGCTCGACCGAGCTGGCGCCGAGGATGTGGCCGGCAGGCCGCAGGCGCAGGCCAAAGGCCCCCGCCACCTCGGCCCGCTGCTCGAAGGGCAGCGGCTCGATGCGGCGCAGCGCGCGCAAGGCGTCTTCCTCGGTGTACAGCGGCAAGGCCGGCTTGTGCCTGGAGATCTGGTGGCGGTTCGCGTACTCGGCGTCCTCCTCCTGCAACCGGCCGCTGTCGGGCAGCAGCACCTCGCAGACATCGAGCGTGCCGGGAGTCGCGTACACCGGGCCCTTGAAGCCCTGCTTGACCAGCAGCGGCAGGGCGCCCGAATGGTCCAGGTGGGCATGAGTCAGCACGACCGCGTCGAGCTTGCGCGGATCGAAGGGAAAGGGCTCCCAGTTCATCAGGCGCAGGTTCTTGTAGCCCTGGAACAGACCGCAGTCGACCAGCAGCTGCTTGCCCTGGTGCGTGACCAGGGTCTTGGAGCCGGTGACGGTGCCGGCGGCGCCGAGGAAGGAGAGTTTCATGGCAGGGCTTTCAGTCTGTGGCGGCCGGCCGGCCCCAGTACGGGATGAAGCGCGGCGTTCGTCGCGTGTAACGCTCGTAGGCTTCGCCGAACTGCGCTCGCATCTCGGTCTCTTCGGTCATCGCGAGGCGCGCGTACATGAACAGCAGCACCGGCAACATCAGCAGGGTCAGCAGCGTCGGCCATTGCAGCAGGAAACCGAGCAGGATCAGCACGAAGGCGAGGTACTGCGGGTGCCGGATGCGCGCGTAGGGGCCGGTGGTGGCCAGGATGCCGTGCCGCTGCGCGTGGTAGAGCACATGCCAGGCACTGGACAGCAGCCAGAAGCCGCCGCCCAGCAGCACATAGCTGGCGATGTGCAGCACGCCGAAATGCGGATCGCCCTTTTCGCCGAGCAGGGTCGCCCACAGGTGGCCCGCGTCGTGCGACAGGATGTCGAGCTTGGGGTAGCGGCTTTGCAGCCAGCCCGAGAGCAGGTAGAGGGTCAGCGGAAAGCCGTACATCTCGACGAACAGGGCCACGATGAAGGCGGAGTAGGCCCCGAAACTGCGCCAGTCGCGCGAGGTCGCGGGCTTGAAGAAGCTGAACGCGAACAGGATGAAGACGGCCGAGTTGAAGAAGACCAGGGTCCACAAGCCGTAAGCGGGCGTGTCATGGCTCATGAAGCGTCTCCTGACTTCGGCGGCGCCGGCGGCGGCGGCTCTTGCTCAGCCTCGGACCCCCTGCCCCCGCCATGGTGATGCCCGTGACCGCCGTGCATGAAGACATGCATCAGCGGACAGGCGAGCAGCAGCAGGTAGGGCAGGATGCCGAGCACATGCGCCAGGTGCTCGGTCAGCAGGAAATAGGCCGCGACCGCCCCGATCACGACCAGGCCCGCCGCATGGCGCGAGCGCCAGAAGCCGGGCGCGGGCTCATGTTCCCGAGGGTCGTGGGCCATCACAGCTCTTCCTTACTTGGCTGGTGCGGGCGGCAGATGTTCCATCATCATCTGCATCATGGACTGCATCATGTCCATGCGCATCTCCATCATGCGCTGGCGCTCGCCCATGTTGCCCGGCATGGGCTTGCCGCCAGGCATGCCGCCCATGCCAGGTCCACCCATGCCCATGCCGCCGCGGCCGCCCATCATGTTCATCATGGACATGCCTTCCTGCATGGTCTTCATGTGCTCGGCCATCAGGGCCTGGCGCTCCTGCGGCGTCTTGGCCTTGGCCATCTTCTCGTGCATCTCGCGCATGGCCTGCATCTGCTTTTCCATCGCGGCGCGCTGCTCGGCGGGGCTGGCCGGCTTGGCCGCAGAGGCTGCGGGCTTGGCGGGCGCCTGGGCGGCGGCCCCCTGGGCCAGCGCGCCGACAGCGGCGGCACTCAGGGCGATGGCGAGCAGGGTCTTGGAAGACTGGAACATGGTGGACTCCTATCGTGAAAGCGAGTGGGAAACACTGGGAAACGACGCCGGGCCTTCCTCGCAGCGGTCCGGCAGGGAACAAGGGGCCGTGCCCGGGCGGCTTGCGCCGCAGCGCCGCGGGCCCGCCAAGAAGGGACTAGATCGTCAGCCTCAGGAACCGGATGGCAACCGGCGGCTGCCCCCCCGGCGGCACACCGGGACTGGGGCGGGGTGTGAAACGCGTGGCCGGCGCCACCGGCAGGCCTTCGCCGCGCACCAGGTGGAGCGGCAGGTCGGCCGCCGTGGCCGTCTTGGCGCCCTGCGGGTTGACCAGGCCCAGGGACTCGGCCGCGCAGAAGCTCTGGCATGCCGCCTTGGCGTGCGCCGCGGCGGCATCGTGCTCACAGGTCTGCTCGGTTGCAGGAGCGCCTTCGGCCTGCCCGGGAGCGACAGGAGCAGAGAGGCCAGCCGCCGCATGGCGATCCGAGGTCGACGGAGAGGGCAGCAGACAGGCGTTGGCCATGCCCGTGGCCAGCGCCAGCAGCCAGACCAGCAGCATCACGGCCGCGGTGCGTCTGGTGCTGCGTGGGCTGAAGAAGGACTTCATGGTCGACTCGGTCGGCAGCCCGGAGAGGACCGCCTTACAGAGCATTCTAGGAATGCGCCCCCGACAAGACTTGATCTATGTCAAACGGAGCCCCAGCAACTAGCGGGCCGGCTGGATCTCGGTCACGAAGAACTTGCCGCCCTGGTTCTCGGCGCGAAAGCGCAGCTTGTCGCCGGCCTGCACCTTGTCTAGCAGGGCGGCGTCGCGCACCTGGAACACCATGGTCATGCCCGGCATGTCCAGGTTCTTGATCGGGCCGTGCTTGATCGTGAGCTTGGCCGCGGTCTTGTCGACCTTGCGGACCTCGCCATCGGTGAGATCGGCCGACGCCGTCGCGTCGGTGGGCGCGTGGTGGCTCGCATGCTCGTTCGCGGCCTGCGCCACGGCGATACCGGACCAGCCGCCGAGCAGGCCTGCCAGCAGCAGGGCAATGGATACTTTGTTCATCTCGTGCTTCCTTCAGGGAGTCTGGGAAGTGCCGGCTCAGCGCGCCGCCACCTGGATGCGGCCCTTCATGCCGGCCACGTAATGCCCGGGGTGCAAGCAGGCGAAGTCGACCTTGCCAGCCTTGGTGAACTGCCAGATCACCTCGCCTGTCTGGCCCGGAGCCACCGTGACCATGTTGGGATCGGCATGCTCCATCTCGGGGAACTTCATCATCTGCTCGTAGTGACGCTTGTGCTCGGCCTCGGTGCCGAGCACGAACTCGTGCTTGAGCTTGCCCGAGTTTTTGACCACGAAGCGTATGGTCTCGCCCTGCTTCACGGTCAGCTTTTCCGGCGTGAAGCGCATGGCGTCGACCATGTCGACCATCACGGTGCGCGTGACCTTGACCGCGATACCGGGGCGGCCGATGTCCTCGCCCTCGTGGCCGTGTCCGCCGGCATGGCTGCCGCCGGCCCAGGCCGCGGACGAGAGGCCCAGCGCGGCGGCGAGCAGCAGGGAAGAAATGGCTTTGAGTTTCATGGAGTTCCTTGGGTTTGGGTGAAAAGCCTGATGCGGGTCTCTTGACTTGGACGCAAGTTTGGAAACTGCCGTTCGACAAACGACCCGATTGAAAATGACAAATCTGTCATCTCGCGCGCAAACATGTGACCAGGGGTCAATGGCCCCCATGGCCGCCGGGCTTGCGCACCTGCACCTCGACCTGCTGGGCCGGTTGCTGCGCACGCGGCATGGCCGCGCCGCCACCCGAGGACGAGCGTGCCGGCTCGGCCAGCGCGCCCTGATACTCGGACGCCACCGTGCCCGGCGGGTGCTTGTACCAGCCGGGGTTCCTGTAGTCGCCGGGCTTCTGGTTGCGACGCACCTTGAGCACGCTGAACATGCCGCCCATCTCGACCGAGCCGAACGGTCCCTGGCCGGTCATCATGGGCGCGGTGTTGTCGGGGATAGGCATCTCCATCTCGGTCATGTCGGCCATGCCGCGCTCGCCCATCACCATGTAGTCGGGGATCAGGCGGGCGATCTTGCCGGCCATGCCGCGGTGGTCCACGCCTATCATGGTCGGCAGGTTGTGGCCCATGGCGTTCATGGTGTGGTGGCTCTTGTGGCAGTGGAAGGCCCAGTCGCCCTCCTCGTCGGCGACGAACTCGAGCTGGCGCATCTGGCCCACGGCGATGTCGGTCGTGACCTCGGGCCAGCGCGCGGCCTTCGGCGTCGGCCCGCCGTCCGTGCCCGTGACCACGAACTCGTGGCCGTGCAGGTGCATGGGGTGGTTGGTCATGGTCAGGTTGCCTATGCGCAGGCGCACCTTGTCGCCCAGCCGCACGTTCAACGAGTCGATGCCGGGGAAGATGCGGCTGTTCCAGGACCAGAGGTTGAAGTCCAGCATGGTCATGACCTTGGGCGTGTAGGCGCCGGGCTCGATGTCGTATGCGTTGAGCAGGAAGCAGAAGTCGCGCTGCACCTCGTCGATCAGCGGGTGCCTGGCCTTGGGGTGCGTGACCCAGAAGCCCATCATGCCCATGGCCATCTGGGTCATCTCGTCGGCATGGGGGTGGTACATGAAGGTGCCGGGCCGGCGCGCGACGAACTCGTAGACGAAGGTCTTGCCCGCCGGGATGGCCTTCTGTGTCAGGCCCGAGACGCCGTCCATGCCGTTGGGCAGGCGCTGGCCATGCCAATGGATGCTGGTGTGCTCGGGCAGGCGGTTGGTCACGAAGATGCGCACGCGGTCGCCTTCGACGACCTCGATGGTCGGCCCCGGCGACTGGCCGTTGTAGCCCCAGAGGTGGGCCTTGAAGCCGGGCGCCATCTCGCGCACCACGGGCTCGGCCACCAGGTGGAACTCCTTGACGCCGTTGTTCATGCGCCAGGGGCAGGTCCAGCCGTTGAGCGTGACCACGGGCTTGTAGGGCCGGCCCGTGTCCGGCATCAGCGGCGCCATGGTCTCGGCCGAGGTCTGGATCACGGGCTCGGGCAGGGCCGCCATGGCCACGCGGCTGACGCTGGCCGCGGCCACGGCGCCGCCGGCCATCGCGAAAAACTGTCTTCTCGAATTCATGTCGGGGTCCTTGCGGGGAATGTGCGGGTGCGGGCGGTTTCAGTGCGCGGCATCGCCGCCCCCTGCCCTCGCGCTGCCGGTGGCCGCGATCGCGCTGGCAGTGGGTCGGCCGATCAGTGCCGCCTGCAGGGCCGCGTCGGCCAGCCAGAACTGCTGCTCGGCCGCGATCGCCGCCGTCACGGTGCCGACCTGGTCGCGCGCGTCCGCCAGCAGCTCGAATACGCCGATCAGCATGCCGTTGTAGCGCAGCAGGTTCTCCTCGGAGATGGTCTTGCGCAGTGGCACCACCTCGTCGCGCTGGTGGCGCGCGATGTCGTAGGCCGTGCGGTAGGCCGAGTAGCTCTCGCGCAGGTGCGAGCCGGCAGCGCGCAGCGTGGCCTCGAGCCGGTGCGCCGCCGCCAGCGTTTGGCCGCCGGCCGCGTCGCGCTGCAATTCGCCCCAGTCGAACAAGGGCAGGCGCAAGGCGATCTCGTAGCCACGGCCGGTGGCCTTGTGGCCGTCGGCGTTGTCGAAGGTGGTATTGCGGATGACCCCGAGCTCGATGTCGGTGACGCTGGTCACGCGACCCAGGCCGCGGGCCCGGGCCGCCGCGTCGAGCTCGGCCTGGGCCAGGCGCAGGTCCAGCCGCCCGCGGCTGGCCGCCTTGCCGACCTCGGCCGGCTGCACCGGCTGCCGGGGCAGCTCGGGCAGGCGCTCGGGCAGCTTCAGGTCCTGCGCCTGGGCCTCGCTCAGGCCCAGCTGGCGCACCAGTTCCTCGCGGCCAGCCGTGGCCGCGTGGCGCGCGGCCGCGAGCTGGGTCGCGGCGTCGGCGTAGAAGGCCTGCTGGCGCGCGCGCTCGAGCTTGGTGAAATTGCCCACGGCCTGCATGCGGCGCGCGAGCTCGGCGCCGGCCTCGGCGCTCTCGTAGACCTGCTGGGCGTATTGCAGGCTCTGCCGGGCCGCCACGGCCCGCACCCAGGCCTGGCGCACCTGGGTCAGCTGGTCGACCACGTCGGCGCTCAGGCGCAGCCGTGCCTGCTCGACCTGGTGCTCGGCCAGGCCCTGGCGCAGCGGCAGGGTCAGCAGGTCCAGCAGGCCGAAGGACAGCATGCGGCCGAGCTCGAGCTCGTCGCCGGTGCGCAGCCGCTCGAAGCTGAACACGGGGTTGGGCAGGCGGCCGGCCTGGGCGGCGCGCGCGCTGTCGGCCCCGTGCTGGGCCAACAGCGCCTGCAGGGACGGGCTGTTGGCCAGGGCCAGTTGCACCGCGTCCTTCTGCTCCAGCGGCCGGCTCAGCAGCTCGGCCGCGGTCTTCCGGTACGCCGCGCGTTCTTCGGAGGTGGCGGCCAGAGCCAGCCGGCCGCCGGTGAAGCTCGCGGCTTCCTCGTTGGTGCGCGAGAGGCTTTGCTCAAGGCTCACGCCGGCGCAGCCCGAGAGCGCGAGCAGGGCCAGGGCCGTGAGCGCGCAGCGGCTGCGCGAGACCGCAAGGGCGGCGCTCATGGCCGGCCTCCGTGGTGGCCGCCATGGCCCGGCTGGCCCTGGTGGTGCGTGCCGTGGCCGCCATGGCCGCCATGGCCGCCATGCGGCATCGCGGGCGCAGCGGCGGGTGCCTCGGGCAACGCGGGCTGCGCCTGCTGCTCGGCCTCCTTGGCGTAGCTGCGCCAGCCGCCGATGCGGCCCACGGTGTCGTTGGCGGCCTGCCAGGACTGGACCGGTTCGTCGGCGAAGCGGCGGTAGCCCTGCAGGGCCGATTCGAAGGCCAGGCCTGGCGGGGCCGAGCTGGGTGCGGCGGCGGGCGCGGCCGCCTGGGCCGACAGGCTCAGCGCGGCCAGGGCGGGCAGGACGCCCAGCCAGCAGCCATGGGGTGATGACGACATGAAATCCTCGCGAGTGGGATGAAGCGGCTCGCAGCCCTCGCTGCACCCGGGGGTGCGGCGTACAGGCAGGCGAACGGAGAGCGCGGCGGCCTCGTGGCCGGCAGGCAGCTCAGGCGCGAGGGGGTTTTTCGGGCAGGCGTGCCGGCAGGGCGCGGATCAGCACCAGGGGCTCGGCCAGGTCGGCCTGGGGCGCGGCGGCCAGCAGCGGCAGCAGCGACGGGCCGGCGATCGCCAGCTGGAAGCAGCAGCTGGCGCAGAGGTTGCACTGGTGCGCGACCTCGCCGAGCTGGCCTGCGCTGGTGTCGGCCGTGACACCGGCACCGGCATCTGCATCGGCATGGGCCTCATGGTCCGCGTGCGCTTGGTGCGCGGCCACGCCGTGCCCCGTCGCGTCATGCCGGAGCGTCTCGTGCACCGGCAGAACGACAGCGGCCGGCGGCCCGGCATCGTGGTGCGCATCCAGGCCGCAGAACAGCATGGACGTCGCGGCCAGGCCCTGCAGGGGCAGGACCAGCACGACGAGCCACAGAAGCAGCGAACGGATGCGCGACATAGGAACCGGATTCTATCGGCTTGCCACAGCGGGAAGGCAAGCACCCATGGCCGACGGGGCCATGGGGCCGCTCAGCGCGTGGCCCCCTCCTTGGCGATCTGGGTCCAGCGCCCGCCCCGGTCCGGGCTCAGGTAGACGCTGCGCTTGAAGGTCGCGATCGCGATCTCGGCCGGCCGCTGCGGGTGCTGGGCCAGGTAGGCCACGGCGTCCTCGCCGAGCACCGGCAGCTTGACCGGCTGGGCCGGCGCTCCCGCCTGCAGCGCGACGCGCCAGAGCTGGGCCTGGTTCGCATAGCTGCTGAACCACAGGTGCTGGCCATCGAGGTCGAAGCTCACGGCCAGCGCCTGCCGGCCGCCGCCCAGGCGCTCGAAGCTCCGGCCGGCGTTGCGCGACAGGAACGGGCCCTCGGCCGTGGCGGCCACGACCAGCTTGGGGTCGCTCGGGTGCACGGCCAGGGACTGCAGGCGCGCTGGCAGGCCCTTGGCCTCGGCGCGCTGCCAGGTCTTGCCGTCGTCGAGCGTGTAGTGGATGCCGGCCTGGCGCATGCGCGAGTTGGGCTGCGGATTGAACACGTAGACCGCGTTGGTGCCGTGGCTGGCGGCCATCAGGTGGAAGTCCGACTCGCCCTCCAGTCCCAGCTTCTGCCAGCTTCGGCCGCCGTCGCGGCTCTTGATCAGGCCGAAGGGGTTGGTCAGCCCCGAGTTCGGCGCCGGGTGGCCGCTGCTGTAGATCGCGTCGCGCGTCGCTGCGAAGCCCATGTAGTCATGCGCCGGCCCCTCGGCCTTGGACCAGCGGCCTTCGCTGTAGACGGCCAGGCCGTGGTGGCTGGGAATCATGAGCTGGCGCCCGTCGGCGCTGTAGGACAGGCCGTGGACATGGACCAGGGTCAGCGGGGCTTCGGCACTCGCCATGGGCGCGGCCATGACCAGCGCCAGAAGGCAGGCATGGAGGAATCGTCGGTTCGGCATGGGTGTCTTGTTCATGGGTGTCAAAGCGTAGTTGGAGGCGGCAAATGCGCGCGGGTTCCGTGACATGTCGTCACGCAGCAGGGGACGCGGCCAGGGCCTTATCCCCCGCTGCGCGTGCGCGCCGCATCAGCAGGTAGGCCGCCGGGATCACGAACATCGACAGCAGCGGCGCGGTGACCATGCCGCCGACCATGGGCGCGGCGATGCGCTGCATGACCTCGGAGCCGGTCCCCGCGCCCCACATGATAGGAAACAGGCCGGCCAGGATCACCGCCACCGTCATGGCCTTGGGCCGCACGCGCAGCACGGCGCCCTCGCGGATCGCATCGAGCAGGTCGGCGTCCGAGGCCTTGCCCTGGTCCAGCCGCGCCTCCCAGGCGGTCTTGAGGTAGAGCAGCATGATCACGCCGAACTCGGCCGAGACCCCGGCCAGCGCGATGAAGCCGACCGCCCCGGCCACCGAGAGGTTGTAGCCCAGCAGGTACAGCAGCCAGATGCCTCCGATCAGCGCGAACGGCAGCGTGGTCATGAGCAGCAAGGCCTCGCTGAAGCGCTTGAAGCACAGGTAGAGCAGCACGAAGATGATCAGCAGCGTGAACGGCACCACCAGCTTGAGCTTGGCCGTGGCGCGCTCGAGGAACTCGAACTGGCCGGACCAGGAGACCGAATAGCCCGGCGGCAGCTTGACCTGCTCGGCCACGGCCTTCTGCATGTCCTGCACGGCCGAGCGCTGGTCGCGGCCGCGGATGTCCACATAGACCCAGCCCGACAGGCGCGCGTTCTCGCTGCGCAGCATGGGCGGGCCGTCGGCGATGCGGACCTGGGCCACGTCCGACAGCAGCAGGCGCTGGCCGCGCTCGGTCACGATGGGCAGGCTGCGCAGCCGGTCCAGCGAATCCCTGATCTCGCGCGGGTAGCGGACGTTGATCGGAAAGCGCTGCAGCCCCTCGACGGTCTCGGCTATGTTCTCGCCGCCCACGGCGATGCTGATCAGCGACTGCAGGTCGGCGATGTTGAGGCCGTAGCGTGCTGCGGCCTCACGGCGGATGTCCACGTCGACATAGCGCCCGCCGGTCAGGCGCTCGGCCAGCGCGCTGCTCACACCCGGCACATCCTTGAGCGCCCGCTCGATTTCGCCGCTCAGGCGGTCTATCGTGGCCAGGTCGGTGCCAGCCACCTTCACGCCGACCGGGCTCTTGATGCCGGTGGCCAGCATGTCGATGCGGTTGCGGATCGGTGGCACCCAGATGTTGGCCAGACCCGGCACCTTGACGATGCGGTCGAGTTCGTCCACCAGCTTGTCGGTGGTCATGCCGGGGCGCCACTGATCGCGCGGCTTGAACTGGATGGTGGTCTCGAACATCTCCAGCGGCGCCGGGTCGGTGGCGGTCTCGGCGCGCCCGGCCTTGCCGTAGACGCTGGCGACCTCGGGCACGGTCTTGATCAGCCGGTCGGTCTGCTGCAGCAACTCGGCGGCCTTGGCCGCCGACAGGCCCGGCAGGGCCGAGGGCATGTAGAGCAGGTCGCCTTCATCCAGCCGCGGCATGAACTCGCCGCCGATGTGCTGCAGCGGCCAGGCGCTGACGGCGAGCACCACGGCCGCCATGGCCAGCGTGAACTTCGGCGCGCGCAGCACCCCCTCCAGCAGCGGCCGGTAGGCCGCGATCAGCCAGCGGTTCAGCGGGTTGGTCTGTTCGTCGGGAATGCGGCCGCGGATCCAGTAACCCATCAGCACGGGAATCAGGGTCACCGACAGGCCGGCCGCGGCCGCCATGGCATAGGTCTTGGTGAAGGCCAGCGGCGAGAACAGCCGGCCTTCCTGGGCTTCCAGGGTGAACACCGGGATAAAGGACAGGGTGATGATCAGCAGCGAGAAGAACAGGGCCGGGCCGACCTCGACCGCCGAATCGGCTATCACGCGCCAGCGCGCGTCGCCGGCGAGGCGCTCGCCCGGATGGTCCCGGGCCCAGTGCTCCAGATGCTTGTGCGCGTTCTCTATCATCACCACCGCCGCATCGACCATGGCGCCGATCGCGATCGCGATGCCACCCAGCGACATGATGTTGGCGTTCACGCCCTGGTAGTGCATGACGATGAAGGCCGCCAGGATGCCCAGCGGCAGCGAGATGATGGCCACGAAGGCCGAACGCAGGTGGAACAGGAAGACGAAGCACACCAGCGCGACGACGATGAATTCCTCGACCAGCTTTTGCGTGAGGTTGTCCACGGCGCGCTCGATCAGGCCGGAACGGTCGTAGACGGGCACGATCTCGACGCCTCGGGGCAGGCTGGCCTGCAGCGACTTGAGCTTGTCCTTGACGGCGGAGATGGTTTCCAGCGCGTTCTTGCCCGAGCGCATCACGATCACGCCGCCGGTGGCCTCGCCCTCTCCATCGAGCTCGCCAATGCCGCGCCGCATCTCGGGGCCGATCTGGATGCGCGCGACATCGCCCAGACGCACCGGCACACCGGCTGCACTGGTTGTCAGCGGCACCTGGCGGAAATCCTCGAGCGACTGCAGGTAGCCCGAGGCGCGCACCATGTACTCGGCCTCGCCGAGTTCGAGCACCGAACCGCCGGCCTCCTGGTTGGCCCCCTGGATCGCTTCGACCACCCGGGTATGGGGGATGGCGTAGGCGGCGAGCTTGTCGGGGTCGAGCACCACCTGGTACTGGCGCACCATGCCGCCGACCGTGGCCACCTCGGCCACGTTGGGCACGGTCTTGAGCTCGTACTTCAGGAACCAGTCCTGCAGGGCGCGCAGCTGGCCGAGGTCCTGCGTGCCGCCGCGGTCGACCAGGGCGTACTGGTAGATCCAGCCCACGCCGGTGGCGTCGGGCCCGATGGCGCTCCTGGCGCCGGCGGGCAGGCGGTCCTGCACCTGGTTCAGGTACTCGAGCACGCGCGAGCGCGCCCAGTACAGGTCGGTGCCGTCCTCGAACAGCACGTAGACGAAGGAGTCGCCGAAGAAGGAGTAGCCGCGCACCGTCTTGGCGCCGGGCACCGAGAGCATGGTCGTGGTCAGCGGGTAGGTGACCTGGTTCTCGACGATGCGCGGCGCCTGGCCCGGATAGCTGGTGCGGATGATGACCTGCACGTCGGACAGGTCGGGCAGGGCGTCGAGCGGCGTTCTCGCGAGCGCGTAGACGCCCCAGGCGCTGACGATCAGCGTCGCCAGCAGGACCAGGAAGCGGTTGGCGATGGACCAGCGTATGAGTTTCGCAATCACTTCTGGCTCCCAGTCGCCTGAGGCCCGGCAGCCTTGGGAGAGACGCGGGTCAGCTGAGGGAGACCATCCTCGTCCATGTAGAACTCGAAGCTCACCCGATCACCGGCTTTCAGCTGGCGCGGCAACTCTCCTGGGGGCGGCAGCTTGAAGTCCATGGTCATGGGCCCCCACTTGAGCGAGGGGATGGCACCATGGGACAGGGTGAGCGCATCCTTGCCGACGGCTTCGACCCTGGCCTCGCCTTCGTGGCGGGGCGCGGTGCTGGCGGCTGCCGGCTGGGGCGCCGCATTCAGCCGCGCTTCCACCCCCTTGAGGCTGGCCTCCGAGTCGATCAGGAACTGCGAGGACACGACCACGCGCTGGCCAGCCTGCAGGCCACGTTTGATCTCGGTCTGGCCACCGGCCTCCGTCCCGGCTTCGACCTCGACCGGGCGGAAGCGGCCATTGTCCTCGGCCAGCATCACCACGCTGCGTTTGCCGGTCTGGATCACGGCTTCGCTCGGCACCAGCAAGACCTTTGCGGCCTGCGGGTCCAGGAACTGCATGGACACGAACATGCCGGGCACGAGTCGGCCGCCCGGGTTCGCGAGCTCCATGCGCGCCTTCAAGGTGCGCGTGGCCGGATTCACCTCGGGCAGCAGGGCTTGCACCTTGCCATCGAAGCGCGTGTCGGGCAGCGCGGGGCTTTGGGCCTGAACCTGCGTGCCGGGGCGCAGCAGCGCGGCCTGGCTCTCCGGGACCTCGGCCTGGGCCCAGACGGTGGCCAGGCCGTTGACGCGGAACAGGGTCGCCCCGGCCATCACCGTCATGCCTTCGCGCACCATCAGCTCCACTACCACGCCGGTTATCGGCGCAGTCAGGGTGATCCGCGCCTGGGTTTGGCCGGTGGATTCGACTTGGCGAATCTGCTCGTCGCTCATGCCGACTTGGCGCATGCGCTGGCGTGCGCCATCGACCAGCGGCGCCAGGTCCGGGCCCGGCATGCGCCAGAGCGCGAGGAACTCCTCCTGCGCCGCCACCCAGTCGGGCACATAGAGGTCGACCAGCGGCTGGCCCTTGCCGATACGGTCCAGCGTGGCGCGCACATGCAGCCGCTCCACATAGCCGGTGGCGCGGGCCTGCACGATGGCCTGGTCGCGCTCGTTGAAGGCGATGCTGCCCACGGCCGAAACCTGCGGCGCGAGCTGCCCCTCGACAACGGGCGCGGTGCGCAAGCCCAGGTTCTGCTGGATGCGCGGGCTCACCGTGACCTGGCCAGAGTCCGCGTCGCCATCGGCGTAGACCGGCACCAGCAGCATGTCCATGAAGGGCGACTTGCCGGGCTTGTCGAACTTGTTGCCCGGCACCATGGGGTCGTGGTAGTAGAGGATCCTGCGGCCGCTCAGCGGATCGGTGTCGCCTGCCTTGAGGCCGGCAGTGATGTGGCGGCGGGTGGCTTCCTCGCCGTCGGCCCCTTGTGGCACCGGTCCCTGCGCGGCGGGTGCACCCTGGGTTGCTGGCGCGGCAGAGCCGGATGCGGCGGCCATGCCGCTGCCGCGTCGCATGCCCATCTCGAAGCCTGCATATCCGCCAAGGGCGATGGCAGCGACGGCGGCCACGACGGTGGCGATGAGTTTCTTGTTCATGGTTGATCCTGGCGTTGCGCGGCGAGGCTGTGCTCGGGAATGAGGAAGTTGAGTTGGGCCCAGGCGCGGGCGGTCTCCATTTCAATGGTCAAGGCCTGCATCCGGACATCGACTTCGTCGCGCCGGGCCGCCAGCGCAGCGGCCAGATCCGCCTTGCCGGTCCGATAGGCCGTCAGGGCAGCCTCCGACCGCTGCCCGGCGAGGGGGATCAGCGCATCGCGGTAGCGCGCGACCCGGGCCTTGCCGTTGTTCCATTCGTTGAGCAGGCTGCGCAGTTCGGCATCGTGGCTGCGCAGCATCTCTTCGTATCGCGCGCGCGCCTCGTCGACCAGCGCGAGCCTGGCTGCCAGCTCGCGGTCCTGGCGACTCTTCTGGTCCCATTGCAAGGGAATGGAGACACCGAGCGAGACCATATTGGAATAAGCCGGGCCACGCTGGCTGTAGCCGGCCTCCACGCTCCAGTCTGACTGCTTGTTCGACTGGGCGAGCCGCGCCTCGGTCTGCGCCTGCTCGACCTGGGCCCGCAGCATGACGAGGTCGGGGTGGGATTGAATATGTTCCTCCAGCCGTCCGTGCTCCAGAAAGCTGGTCTGCCAGGCCGGCGCGCCGGCGCTGGGGCGTTCGGCATCGGGCCCCACCCAGCGGGCCAGCATCAGGGCGGTATTCTTTTCCTGCCGTTCGATCTGGCTCAGGCGATCCTCCAGAAGCGCCACGGCGGCGCGCGCCGCGAACACATCGGCCTGGCTGCTGCGGCCGGTGCCGAAGCCGGACTCGGCAGCCTGCACCTGGAGCCGGGTTTCCTGCATCTGCCGTAGCACCAGCTCGCGCATCTGTCGCACGTAGTGGCGCTCCAGCCAGGCCAGCGCGGTATCGCGGTGGATGTTGGCCAGGTTCAGCCGGCGCTCGGCCTCGGTACGAATGGCTTCGCGCTCGAAACGCTCGGCGCGCAGCCGGCGCTTCTCCTCGCGCGGCCATTCCTGCATGAGGCCTATGCGGCGCATGGTCATGAAATCGCGCGACAGGCTCAGGCGGTCGGGCCCGTTGATGGGCAGGTTCTCTATACCCAGCTTGAGCACCGGATCGGGCAATTGGGCGGCAGCCACGGCCATCTGGCGCGAAGCCGCAATGGATGCGCCGTTTGCGACCAACTGCTGCGAGCGGCCCGCGGCAAGCGCCTGCGCTTCGCGCAAGCTGAGGGGTTCGGCCGCCCAGGCGGG
The DNA here is from genome assembly GCF_005503345.1 of Ramlibacter sp. 2FC. NCBI lineage: Bacteria > Pseudomonadati > Pseudomonadota > Betaproteobacteria > Burkholderiales > Comamonadaceae > Ramlibacter > Ramlibacter sp. 2FC. The sequence goes on along the minus strand of NZ_SCMM01000035.1, from coordinate 29,464 downwards.
CAGGCTCACGAGCAGGGCCCACGCGGCCGCGGCCCATGGGCGCCCCAGGAAAGAAACAGACATGACAACTCCAGACAACGAAAAACATCTGCCGAGGCAAGGCAAGGTGCCTCAGGCAGCAGTCAAACGGTCTGGGAAGTCAAATTCGGAAGCAGCAATTGCGTAAGGCGATCGGCGGAGCCGCTGAGCGCAAAAGCAATGGCGCTTGAACCGGGCCGGCCGGTGGGGCTGCCAAGGCCCGGGAGATCGTGAAAGCAAAACCAACGGCTACCGCGTCGATTGGCGATGGCGCCTGCACTTTTTCTACAGTTTGCTGCGCGGACTGGCAGTGCGCATGGCACAGGCCGGGCTGCTCATCGTCCATGCTGAGCGACACATCGCCGGCGCAGGGCATGCCAGCCTCGGCCATGGTGGCGGCTTCGCTCAGCTTGCTCGCGCTGCCCGGGCAGGCATAGGCAGCCACGGCCAGCTGCATGAACAGCAGGCTGCACAGCGCAAAGAGCACCGTGATCAAGCGATGGCGACGCCGGACGAACATGAACGCGATTGTAATGAATGACGCGGCTGCGGCATTGGCGACAGGACACAGGCCACGTCTGAAAGTTCGCCCCATGAGGCCAAAGGCCTCGTTCCCTGACGCAGGTCAAAGACCGGATCGGCGCTGGCCGCCGCCCTTGTGCGCGCCGTGCACATGACCGGCTGCGCCGGAACTCCCCTCTGGGCGCTGGCGCGCCGCCTCGGACAGTTCGGTCAGGATGCCGCAGTGCGCCGCGTCCTGCGCCTCGCGGCACTGCTCGCGCAGGCTCCTGAGCTGCCGCTCGAGCTGGCGCAGCTCGCGCATGCGCCGGGCCACATGGACGATGTGCGCGTCCAGCAGGGCATTGACCTCGGCGCAGTTGTCGCCCGGCGCGTCCTTGAAGCGCAGCAGCACGCGGATCTCGTCGAGCGTCATGTCCAGGCTGCGGCAATGGCGGATGAAGGACAGGCGCTCGGCATGGGCCTCGCCATAGATGCGGTAATTGCCCTCCGAGCGGGCGGCGGCGGGCAGCAGGCCTTCGCGCTCGTAGTAGCGGATGGTCTCGACCGCGGTGCGGGTGAGGCGTGCCAGTTCGCCGATCTTCATGTGCAAGCTCCTGCTGCAACGGTATCAGCCATTTGACTCTCTAGTCGCTACAGGGTTTCCAATCGAGTCCATGAACCCATCGAACGACGCCGCCATCCCGCCGCGCCCGGCCGCCTGCGCATGCCACGGCCACGGCGACAGCATGCCGGCCGCGGCGCCGTGGCGCCTGGGGGCGGCCCTGCTGCTGGCGGTCGCGGCCGAGTCGCTGGCCTTGCTCGCCCCCGAGACGATGGCGGCCCGGCTCTTTGGCATGGGGCTTGCGGCCGTGGCCATCGCCCTGGCCGGGCTGGCCACCTACCGCGAGGGGCTGTCCGCGCTGCGTCGGGGGCGGCTGAGCATCGCTGCGCTGATGGCGGTGGCCGTGAGCGGCGCCTTCCTCATCGGCGAGTGGCCCGAGGCAGCCATGGTGATGGCGCTCTACGCCTGGGCCGAGTGGCTGGAGGCGCGCGCCGTGGACCGCACGCGCCACGCGATCGCGCGCCTGCTCGACCTGGCGCCGCCGAGCGCCGAGATGCGCCAGCCCGGCGGCACCTGGCAAGCCGTTCCCGTGGCCGAGGTGCCGCTGGGCGCCCGGCTGCGCGTGCGGCCCGGCGCGCGCATCCCGCTCGACGGCCTGGTCACCGAAGGTCGCAGCACGGTCGACCAAGCCCCGGTGACCGGCGAGAGCCTGCCGGTGGACAAGGCGGCAGGCGACGCGCTGTTCGCTGGCTCGGTCAACGGCAGCGGCACGCTCGAGTTGCGCGTGACAGCCGTCGCCGGCGACACCACGCTGGCGCGCATCCTGCACGCGGTCGAGCAGGCCCAGGCGCGCCGTGCGCCCACGCAGCGCCTGGTCGACCGCCTGGCGGCTGTCTACACGCCCGCGGTGTTCGCGCTGGCACTGGCCCTGGCCCTGCTCGGGCCCTGGCTCCTGGGCTGGGGCTGGACCGAAGCCGTTTACCGGGCCCTGGTGCTGCTCGTCATCGCCTGCCCCTGCGCGCTCGTGATCGCCACCCCCGTCACCGTGGTCAGCGGCCTGGCGGCCGCCGCCAGGCGCGGCGTCCTGATCAAGGGCGGCGTTCATCTGGAGGGCGCACACCGGCTCAAGGCCATCGCCTTCGACAAGACGGGAACGATCACTGCCGGCCGGCCCCGCCTGGTCGCGACCGAGGTCCTGCCCTCCCCCATTCCCGAAGCGCAGGCGCTGCGCTGGGCCGCCGACCTGGCCGCCCATTCCGACCATCCGGTGGCCCAGGCGATCGCCCGGGTACTGGCCCCTGGCAACGGGGCGCTCGAGGGCTTCACGGCCCTGCCGGGCCGCGGCGTGCAGGCGCGCGCCGACGGCCAGACCCTGGTGCTGGGCAACCACCGCCTGATCGAGGAGCTGGGCCTGTGCGGCGCCGACGTCGAGGCACGCCTGGCGGCCCACGAGGCCCAGGGGCGCACGGTCACCCTGCTGGCGTCCGGGCAGCAGGTGCTGGCCCTGTTCGCGGTGGCCGACACGATCAAGCCCGGCGCGCGCGAGGCGCTGGCCGAGCTGCAGGCCCTGGGCGTGGCCTCGGTCATGCTGAGCGGCGACAACGCGGTCACCGCGCAGACCATCGCCCGCCAAGCCGGCATCGCCGAGGTGCGCGCCGAGCTGCTGCCCGAGGACAAGCTGGCCGCCGTCGCGGACCTGCGCAAGCGCTACGGCCCCACGGCGATGGCAGGCGACGGCATCAACGACGCGCCGGCGCTGGCGCGCGCCGACATCGGCATCGCCATGGGCGCGGCCGGCACCGACGTCGCCATGGAGGCGGCCGATGTGGTGATCATGAACGACGAGCTGCAGCGCATCCCCGAGACCATCCGCCTGTCGCGCCGCACGCGCTCCATCCTATGGCAGAACATCGCCCTCGCCCTGGGCATCAAGCTGCTGTTCCTGGGACTGGCGGTGGAGGGCAGCGCCACCATGTGGATGGCCGTGTTCGCCGACATGGGCGCCAGCCTGCTGGTCGTGGCCAACGGGCTGCGCATGCTGCGCGCGGGCGGCCGGGCCGCGCGCAGCTGATCAGATCGCGACCAGCTGGCGTATGCCCTTGGCCTCCATCTCGCCGGCCGGGCCGCGCGCGATGACCTCGCCGCGCTCCATGACCAGGTAGTCGTCGGCGAGCTCGCGCGCGAAGTCGTAATACTGCTCGCACAGCAGGATGGCCATCTCGCCGCGGTCGGCCAGCATGCGGATCACGCGGCCTATGTCCTTGATGATGCTGGGCTGTATGCCCTCGGTGGGCTCGTCGAGGATCAGCAGCCTGGGGCCGGCGGCCAGCGCGCGCGCGATCGCCAGCTGCTGCTGCTGGCCGCCCGAGAGGTCGCCGCCGCGGCGACCGAGCATCTGCTTGAGCACCGGGAACAGCTCGTAGAGTTCGGCCGGCACGGGCGTGCCGGCGCTCTTGTAGGCCAGGCCCATGCGCAGGTTTTCCTCGACCGTCAGGCGCGCGAAGATCTCGCGGCCCTGCGGCACATAGCCTATGCCGGCGCGCGCGCGCTCGTAGGGCGTGGCCTGGTGGATGGCCTGGCCTTCGAAGTCGATGCTGCCGGTCTTGATGGGCACCAGGCCCATCAGGCTCTTGAGCAGCGTGGTCTTGCCCACGCCGTTACGGCCCAGCAGCACCGTGACCTTGCCCGCCTGGGCCTCGAGGCTCACATCGCGCAGGATGTGCGAGCCGCCGTAGTACTGGTTGATGTTCTTGACGGTCAGCATGGTGGTCTTCCTCCTCCCCCGCTGGGGGAGGATTGAGGTGGGGGCACCGGCATGCCCCTACCACGGCCCTCCCCCAGCGGGGGAGGGAGAGGAAAGAATATCTCAGCGCCCAAGATACACCTCGATCACACGCTCGTCGGCCTGCACCTGGTCCAGCGTGCCCTGGGCCAGCACCGAGCCGTCGCACAGCACGGTGACGATGTCCGAGATGGTCTTGATGAAGCTCATGTCGTGCTCGACCACCATCAGCGAATGCTGGCCCTTGAGCTTGAGGAACAGCTCGGCGGTGCGCGCGGTTTCCTCGTCGGTCATGCCGGCCACGGGCTCGTCGAGCAGCAGCAGCTTGGGGTCCTGCATCAGCAGCATGCCGATCTCCAGCCACTGCTTCTGGCCGTGGCTGAGGTTGCCCGCCATGCGCGCGACACTGGCCTCCAGGTGAATGGTGTGCAGGATCTCGGCCAGGCGGTCGCTCTGGGCCGAATCGAGCCGGAAGAACAGCGACGAGGCCACGCCCTTGTGCGTCTTGAGCGCGAGCTCCAGGTTCTCGAACACGCTGAGCTGCTCGAACACCGTGGGCTTCTGGAACTTGCGGCCTATGCCCAGCTGCGCGATCTCGGGTTCGTTGTGGCGCAGCAGGTCGATGGTGCTGCCGAAGAACACCGTGCCCTGGTCGGGCCGGGTCTTGCCGGTGATGATGTCCATCATCGTGGTCTTGCCGGCGCCGTTGGGGCCGATGACGCAGCGCAGCTCGCCCGGCGCGATGTCCAGCGACAGCTGGTTGATGGCCTTGAAGCCGTCGAAGCTCACGCTGACGTCCTCCAGGTAGAGGATGCGGCCATGCGTGACGTCCACCTCGCCCGGCCGGGCCAGGCGCGAGAAGCCGGCGGCGCGGCCGCCCGACTCGGTCCGGCCCTGAGCCTCCTGCCTTGCGTGCGCCTCGGCGCGGCGTGCGCCCTCCTCCAGCAGGTCCGGCGTCATTTCTGCGTCCCCTTCAATTTCTTCACCAGGCCGACCACCCCGTTGGGCAGGAACAGCGTGACCGCGATGAACAGGGCGCCCAGGAAATACAGCCAGAACTCGGGCGCCGTCACCGTGAGCCAGCTCTTAGCGCCGTTGACGATGAAGGCGCCGACGATGGGGCCGATCAGCGTGGCGCGCCCGCCCACGGCCGCCCAGATGGCGATCTCGATGGAGTTGGCGGCGCTCATTTCGCCGGGGTTGATGATGCCCACCTGCGGCACGTAGAGCGCGCCGGCCACGCCGCACATCACGGCCGAGATCGTCCAGATGGTCAGCTTGTAGGGCAGCGGCGAGTAGCCCGAGAACATGACGCGGCTTTCCGCGTCGCGTATGGCCTGCAGCACGCGGCCGAACTTGGCCGTCACCAGCCAGCGCGCGAACAGGAAGAAGCCCAGCAGGCTCAGGCCGGTCAGCACGAACAGCACCATGCGCATGGATGGCGTGGCGATCGGCAGCCCCAGGATGCGCTTGAAGTCGGTGAAGCCGTTGTTGCCGCCGAAGCCGGTCTCGTTGCGGAAGAACAGCAGCATGGCGGCGAAGGTCATGGCCTGGGTGATGATCGAGAAGTACACGCCCTTGATGCGCGAGCGGAAGGCGAAGTAGCCGAACACGAAGGCCACCAGGCCCGGCACCGCGACGATGAGGAGCAGGGTGGCGAGGAAGCTGTCTGAGAAGGTCCAGTGCCAGGGCAGCTCCTTCCAGTCCAGGAACACCATGAAGTCCGGCAGATCGCTCTTGTAGTTGCCGTCGCGGCCGATCTGGCGCATCAGGTACATGCCCATGGCGTAGCCGCCGAGCGCGAAGAACAGGCCATGGCCCAGGCTCAGGATGCCGGTGTAGCCCCAGATCAGGTCCATGGCCAGGGCGCAGATGGCGTAGCACATGATCTTTCCGACCAGGGCCACGGCGTAGTCGCTGAGGTGGAACATGCTGTCCTGCGGCACCACCAGGTTCAGCAAGGGCGCGAGCGCGCAGACCACGATCAGGGCAAGGATGAAGGCGCTCCAGCCCATGCGGCTGAGCAACGCCGGCCGGGCGGGCAGGGCAATCGCCGTGCCGGTCATGGGATTCGCTGGAACTGCGACAGGCTCGACCTGCACGGCACTTTGTTCGATGTCTCGTTTCATCATCAGGCCTCCGCGCTGCGGCCCTTCATCGCGAAGATGCCCTGCGGCCGCTTCTGGATGAAGACGATGATGAAGACCAGCACCGCGATCTTGGCCAGCACCGCGCCGGTCCAGCCTTCCAGCAGCTTGTTGATGATGCCCAGCCCCAGGGCCGCATAGACCGTTCCGGCCAGCTGCCCGACGCCGCCCAGCACCACCACCATGAAGGCGTCGACGATGTAGCTCTGGCCCAGGTCGGGCCCCACGTTGCCGACCTGGCTCAGCGCGCAGCCGGCCAGGCCGGCGATGCCCGAGCCGAGGGCGAAGGCGTAGGTGTCTATGCGCGCCGTGTTGACGCCCATGCAGGAGGCGATCGGACGGTTCTGCGTGACGCCGCGCACGAACAGGCCCAGGCGCGTGCGGCCGATCAGGAAGGCCATGCCCAGCAGCACCGCCGCGGCGAAGGCGACGATCACCAGCCGGTTCCAGGGCAGCGTGAGGTTGGACAGCAGCTGCAGGCCGCCGCTCATCCAGGACGGGTTCTCCACGCCCACGTTCTGCGCGCCGAACAGGCTGCGCACGCCCTGCATCAGCACCAGGCTGATGCCCCAGGTGGCCAGCAGGGTCTCGAGCGGGCGGCCGTAGAGGAAGCGCAGCACGCCGCGCTCGAGCACGGCGCCGACCCCGGCCGAGGCCAGGAAGGCCACGGGCAGCGCCGCGACCAGGTACCAGTCGAAGGCGCCGGGCAGGTATTTCTGGAACAGGCCCTGCACCACGTAGGTGGCGTAGGCGCCGATCATCATGAGCTCGCCGTGCGCCATGTTGATCACGCCCATCAGTCCGTAGGTAATGGCCAGGCCCAGCGCCACCAGCAGCAGGATGGAGCCCAGGCTGATGCCGGAGAACAGCGCGCCTAGCTTGTCGCCCCAGACCAGGGCCTCCTCGATGGCGCGCAGCGAGGCCTGTAGCTGGGTCTTCACATCGGCCTCGGTCTCGGCCGCCAGGCGCTGGTTGAGCAGCAGCTTGGTCTCGGGCGTCTTGCTCTCGGCCAGCGCGCGGGCCGCCTCGAGGCGCCTGGCCTTGTCCTCGCTGCCCAGCAGCGCGGCGGCACGGGCCAGCTGCAGCTGGATGCGGATGGCGTCCCGGCTCTCGGCGGCCAGCGCCTTGTCCAGCAGGGGCAGCCGGGATTCGTCGGGCTCCTTGAGCAGGGCCATCACCGCCGCCAGGCGCTGCCTGTCGTCCTTGCTGAAGAGCTTGAGGCCGGCCAGCGCGGTGTCGAGCTCGCCGCGCATGCGGTTGTTGTTGATGACGTCCTCGGCGCTGTCCGGCACGGCCAGCTCGGCGCCGCTCACCGGGTCCGACCCCTTGCCGTCGCGCACCACCAGCACCTGGTCGCCGGCCAGCTTCACCGCGTCATCGGCCAGGGCCTGGATGAAGGCGGCGGTCTTGTCGTCGGCGCTGGCGACGAGCCGGTTCAGGGCCTCGACGCGGGCATCGGTCTCGCCCACGGCCAGCGCGCGGGCCTCGTCGGCGGTCAGGGCATGAACCCATCCCGAAAAAAGAAGCGCCGTTAGCAATAACAGTGGACGAAACATAGGTGTCGTGGAGTAACAGTGTGCGCCAGGGCGCGCCGCGCATGGCCGCCCAAAGCGGCCGCGCCGCCCCCTTGAGGGGGAAGCGGCCGCAGGCCGCCTCGGGGGTGGGCTTACTTCTTGGCGACGCTCGTGCCCTTCTCGGGCTCGTCCTTCTTCTTGTCGTTGCCCTCGATATAGGGGCTCCAGGGCTTGGCCTTGACCGGGCCCGGGGTCTTCCAGACCACGTTGAACTGGCCGTCGGCCTTGATCTCGCCGATGAACACCGACTTGTGCAGGTGGTGGTTCTTCTCGTCCATCTTGGAGACGATGCCGCTGGGCGCCTTGAAGGTCTGGCCGGCCATGGCGGCGATGACCTTGTCCACCTCGGTGGTCTTGGCCTTCTCGACGGCCTGCTTCCACATGTTGATGCCGATGTAGGTGGCTTCCATCGGGTCGTTGGTCAGCGGCTTGTCCTTGTGGCCGGCGATGCCCTTGGCCTTGGCGTAGGCGGCCCATTTCTTGGTGAACTCGGTGTTGGCCGGGTTCTTGATCGACATGAAGTAGTTCCAGGCCGCCAGGTGGCCGACCAGGGGCTTGGTGTCCACGCCGCGCAGCTCCTCCTCACCGACCGAGAAGGCCACCACCGGCACGTCCTTGGCCTTGAGGCCCGCGTTGCCGAGCTCCTTGTAGAAGGGCACGTTGGAGTCGCCGTTGATGGTGGAGACCACGGCGGTCTTGCCGCCAGCCGAGAACTTCTTGATGTCGGCGACGATGGTCTGGTAATCGCTGTGGCCGAAGGGCGTGTACTTCTCGTCGATGTCGGCGTCCTTCACGCCCTTGGACTTGAGGTAGGCGCGCAGGATCTTGTTGGTGGTGCGCGGATAGACGTAGTCCGTGCCCAGCAGTACCCAGCGCTTGGCACCGCCGCCGTCCTTGCTCATCAGGTAGTCGACCGCGGGAATCGCCTGCTGGTTGGGCGCGGCGCCGGTGTAGAACACGTTCTTGGACAGCTCCTCGCCCTCGTACTGCACCGGGTAGAACAGCAGGCCGTTGAGTTCCTCCACCACTGGCAGCACGGACTTGCGCGACACGCTGGTCCAGCAGCCGAAGATCACGGCCACCTTGTCCTGGGTCAGCAGCTGCTTGGTCTTCTCGGCGAACAGCGGCCAGTTGGAAGCCGGGTCGACCACCACGGGCTCGAGCTTCTTGCCCAGCACGCCGCCCTTGGCGTTGATCTCGTCGATCGCCATCAGCACGGTGTCCTTGAGCACGGTCTCGGAAATCGCCATGGTGCCGGACAGGCTGTGCAACACGCCGACCTTGATGGTGTCTGCGGCCTGGGCCGGCAGCACGCTCCAGCCCGCGAGCGCGGTGGCGGCCGCGAGGGCCTTGAGGGTGAATCGACGTTGCATCTGAGCTACTCCTGCGAAGTGGATCGGTTGAAGTTCGCTTGGAAGCGCTCGAGACGAGGCGCCTTCCAGCGGACAGGTCCATGCTAGGGTTGGCCCGAAGTTCCGGAAATACGGCACATGGCGTACGCGGCGGACAAGGCAGGGCGATGGCCCGGAGGGCCGCCCGGGCGGCGCGGGTTCAGCGCAGCGGCCGGGCGCCCTGCTGAACGACCACCTTGTCGCGTTCGATGATGCGGCGGAATGGCTCGCCGGTGGTGGCCCAATCGACCAGGTCGACCTTCCAGGGCAGGTCGGACTCGGAAAAAGCCTCGGCCAGGGCCGCCAGCGTCGCCAACGGAAGAGGCTGGCCGGCGATGATGGCGAGGTCGAGGTCGGAATAGGGCTTCGCCGTTCCGGTCGCGCGCGAGCCGAAGGCCCAGACCTCGGCCTGCGCCACATGCCGGCGCAGGATGTCGCGCACGATGCGCCAGTGCTCGGGGCGCATCGTGCGCGGCGGGGCGTCGTCCGGCAATGTCATGCCAGCCTGGCCTTCAACTGGTCCCGCAGGTGCGCTGCTTCTGCGAGAAAGGCCGGGATGCCGGCCACCACGTCGAGCGCCACGTCTTCGTCGTAGGTGTGGCTGGTCTTGCCGCGCATTTCGCGGTACTGGCGCCAGACTGGCCAATCGCTTCGCAGAAGGCCATGCTCGTTGCCCGTGCGAATGAGGTCCTGGAACGGCATGCCGTCGTACTGCGCCGGCGTGGGCGATACCGCCTCCAGGTAGCGCTTGAGCATCTTGTGGCTGAGCTCGTAGGTGAACGCGAAACGCTGGATCAGGCCATCGCGGATCTGCGTGTCGGAAACGTCCAGGCGATAACGCGCGAGCCCTTCGTCGAGTCGGACAATGGCTTTGTCCAGCGGGCTGATGTCCAGGGTCATGGTGCGCCTCCCCCTGCATTGTCCCTCAGCCGGCCCGCCCGGGGCACGGCTCATACCGACTTGCGATCAGAAGTACAAGAAGAAGTCAGAAGTCCCTCGCTGCGTCGAGTATGGCGGGGAGGGCGGGCGAACGGCTCCGTTCATGTCCCCCGACGAGGGCGTGCCGGCGCCGGGGAACATGAACGGAACACGGCACCGCGTCGCAGCGCGATGAGGCTATCTCATTGAATGCAAAACCGTATCAGCCCTCGAACTGCGGATGCAGCTGCCTCATGCGCTTGAGCGCCATGGCGGCCGCAGCGGTGCGGGTCTCGACGCCGAGCTTGGCGAACACGCGCTCCAGGTGCTTCTTCACCGTGGCCGGGCTGGCGCCCAGGATGTCGGCGATGTCGCGGTTGATCTTGCCCTTGACCAGCCAGTACAGCACCTCGGCCTCGCGCGCCGTGAGCAGGAAGGCCAGGCGCATGGACTCGACGACCTGGTCGTCCGAGACCTCGCGCATCACGACCAGCCAGTCGCCGCCGCCGGCGCTGTCGCCAACCTGCTGGTGCAGCCTGAAGGACAGGCGCCGCGCGCCCTGCTCCAGGGTCAGGCGCGGCGGCTCGGCACGTGCATCGGGGGCGTGGCCGTCCGCGAGCAGGCGCGCCAGCCAGGCCCGCACCGGCTCGGGCGCGAGGGGCGAGGCCGGCCCGAACCAGGCCGCCAGCAGCTCGCGCGCCAGCGGCGTCTGCCACAGCAGGCGGCCGTCGCCGGCGCGCACCGTGAGGCTGGCGTAGCCGAAGGCGTCGAGCGCGTTGCGCGCCTGGTGGGCCTGGCTCGCGGCCTGGCGCGCCTGGCGCGCGCCGCCCAGGTGCACGCCCATGCGCGCCAGCACCTCGCGCGGCTTGATCGGCTTGGTCACGTAGTCCACGCCGCCGGCCGCCAGCGCGGCCACCAGGTGCTCGGTCTCGGTCAGCCCGGTCATGAAGATGATGGGGATGTGCGCGGTCTGCGGCGCGGCCTTGAGCCGGCGCGCGACCTCGAAGCCGTCCATGCCGGGCATCATGGCGTCGAGCAGCACGATGTCGGGCAGGGCCTGGGCGGCGCGCTGCAGCGCCGCCTCGCCGTGCGTGGCGACCAGCACCGTGTAGCCCGACTCGTCCAGGGCGTCGTGCAGCAGGGCCAGGTTGTCGGGCACGTCGTCGACGATCAGCACCAGGTCGCCGCCGGCGCGGTCCAGCACGGCCCGGGGCGCGATGTCAGGCGGTACGGGATGCATGGCGTGCCTGCTGAAGAATCCGGCCCATGGCCTCGAACTGGAACTGGCGCGCCAGCTCGCGCATGGCCTGCACGAAGGCGGCGTGCGCGGGCTGGCTGCGCTCGATCTCGTCCAGGCTGTTGAGGATGCCGCGGTAGTAGCCCAGGGCCACGCCTTGCTCCAGCGCGGCCAGGGCGGCGGCGGCGGGATAGCTGAGCTCCTGCGGCGGCGCCGGCGCGGCCGGCAAGGCCGCAGCCGTGGCGCCGGCTGCCTCGTCCAGCCAGACCAATCCCAGGCGGCGCTCCAGCCAGTCCAGCAGCTCGCTGTGGCGCACCGGCTTGACCAGGAAGTCCTCGGGCCTGATGCCCAGGGCGTTGTCCAGCCCCTTGTCGAATGCGTTGGCCGAGACGATGGCGCAGTGGACCTCGGCCAGCTCCATCTGCCGGATGCGGCGCAGCGTCTCCCAGCCGTCTATGCCGGGCATGGCCAGGTCCAGGAAAACCACGTCCGGGCGGTAGCCGGCCGCCAGCAGGTCCAGCGCATCGTGGCCGTTGGCGGCCTGGCGCAGCCCGAAGCCCAAGGGCGCTAGCAACTCGACCAGCAGCTCGCGGTCGGCCTCCTCGTTGTCCACCACCAGGATGCGGCGGCGCGGCCCCGCATAGCCGCGCCGCGGCCGCGCGGCACTCGCGGCGGGCGGCGGCAGCGCCTCGGCGTGCAGCTCGGGCAGGAACAGCTTGACGTGGAACACCGAACCGGCGCCGGGCCGGCTGGTGACCGAGAGTTCGCCGCCCATCAGCGCGGTCAGCATCTTGGCAATCGTCAGGCCCAGGCCCGCGCCGGGCACCGCGGCCGCGGCACTGCCGCCGCGCGCGAAGGGCTCGAAGACCTGCTCGATCTCCTCGGACGTGAGGCCCGGGCCGGTGTCCTCTATGTCCAGCCAGGCCATCTCGCGCGCATAGCGCGCGCGCAGCGTGACGGTGCCCTCGGCCGTGAACTTGATCGCGTTGCCCAGCAGGTTGATCAGGATCTGGCGCAGGCGCTTCTCGTCGGCGCGCACCCACTCGGGGATCACGCCCTGCAGCTCGAAGCGGAAGGCCAGCCCCTTGGCCGCGGCCTGCAGCTCGAACAGGCCGGCCAGCTCGTGCAGGCCGTCGGCGAAGCGCATGGGCGCAACTTGAAGCGCCAGCTTGCCCGACTCGATGCGCGCAATGTCCAGCGTACCCTCGATCAGCGACAGCAGGTGCTCGCCGCCGCGCCGGATCACGTTGACCGCCTGCCGGCGATGCGGCGGCACGCTGGCGTCCTCGCCCATGAGCTGGGCGTAGCCGAGGATGCTGTTGAGCGGCGTGCGCAGCTCGTGGCTGATGGCGCTGATGTAGCGGCTCTTGGCCTGGTTGGCCTGGTCGGCCGCGAGCTTGGCCCGCTCCGCCTGGAGCTTGGCCTTCTGCAGGGCCTCGTCGGTCTGGCGGTGCAACGCCACCTCGCGCACCAGCAGGCCGGTCTGGCGGTTGGACTCCTCCTGCGCCACCTGGCGGCTCTTGTGCGCCAGCACCAGCCACCAGGCCACGATGCCGGCGACCAGCAGCAGGGCCAGGTAGGCCTTGAGAAAGCCCGAGCGCAGCGCCGTATGCGGCGCCTGCATCAGCTCGGTGTCGGTGGCCGCCAGCACCAGGGTCTGCAGCTCCTGCCGGTACAGCAGGCCGAACACCGTGGCCAGCAGCGGCGCGATCAGCAGCATCAGCAGCAGGAAATGGCCCAGCCCGGTGTCCAGATAGGGCCAGACGCGGCGCGGCAGCAGCCAGCGCAGCGCGGCCGACCATTGGGCCGACAGGCTGGCCTGCGGCTTGCAGAGGTCGCCGCAGCGCGCGTCCAGCGTGCAGCACAGCGAGCAGATCGCGCCGCGGTAGGCCGGGCAGTGCGCCATGTCGGGCGCCTCGTATTCGCGCTCGCAGATCACGCAGCGCTGCGGCGCCGCGCCCAGGTAGGCTCCCTCCCCCTCCGACGGCATCTTTGGTTCGGGACCACGCGCCAGGTAGTAGCGCCCGCGCGTGGCCCAGGCCAGCAGCGGCGAGACCACGAAGGCCGTGCACAACGCGATCAGCGCCGAGAAGGCCTGGGCCAGCGGCCCGAAGGCGCCCAGGTGGGCGCTGATCGACAGCCCCGAGGCCAGGGCCATGGCGCCCACGCCGACCGGGTTGATGTCGTAGAGATAGGCTCTCTTGAACTCGATGCCGGGCGGCGACAGGCCCAGCGGCTTGTTGACCACCAGGTCGGCCACCACGGCCATGATCCAGGCGATGGCGATGTTGGCGTACAGGCCCAGCACGCCGCCCAGGGCCTGGAACACGTCCATCTCCATCAGCATGAAGGCGATCAAGGTGTTGAACACCACCCAGACCACGCGCCCGGGATGGCTGTGCGTGAGGCGCGAGAAGAAATTCGACCAGGCCAGCGAGCCCGCGTAGGCATTGGTCACGTTGATCTTGAGCTGCGAGATCACGACGAACAGCGCGGTCGCGGCCACCGCCCAGCCGTAGTGCGGAAACACGTACTCGTAAGCGGCCAGGTACATCTGGTTGGGGTCGACCGCACGCTCGAGCGGCACCATGTGGGTGATGGCGAGGTAGGCCAGCAGGGCCCCGCCCAGCATCTTGACCACGCCCAGCAGCACCCAGCCCGGGCCGCCGGCCAGCACGCCCAGCCACCAGCGCCGGCGCGTCGCAGGCGTGCAGGCGGGCATGAAGCGCAGGTAGTCGGCCTGCTCGCCCATCTGCGTGATCAGCGCGATGCCCACCGTGAGCGCGGCACCGAAAAGGTGCGAATCAAAGGTGGCGTCGCGGCCGGACTCACCGCCATAGTGCGTCACCCCGGCAAATGCACCAGGATCGCGCAGCAGCACATAGACGAAGGGCACGACCAGCATGACCAGCCACAGCGGCTGGGTCCACAGCTGCAGCCGACTGATGGCCGAAACGCCATGGGTCACCAGCGGGATCACCACCAGGGCGCAGACCCCGTAACCCCAGGCCGGCGGGATGCCCAGCGCGAGCTCGAGCGCGTAGGCCATGACGGCGGCCTCGAGGGCGAAGAAGATGAAGGTGAACGAGGCGTAGATCAGCGAGGTGAGCGTCGAGCCTATGTAGCCGAAGCCGGCGCCCCGCGTCAGCAAATCCATGTCCACGCCGTAGCGCGCCGCGTAGACGCTGATCGGCAGGCCGGCACCGAAGATGATCAGGCCGGTGGCGAGGATGGCCCAGAAGGCGTTGACGAAGCCGTACTGCACCAGCAGGGTCGCGCCCACGGCCTCCAGGATCAGGAAGGAGGCGGCGCCGAAGGCGGTGTTGGCCACGCGCCAGGTCGACCAGCGCCGAAAGCGCTGGGGCGCGTAGCGCAGGGCGTAGTCCTCCAGGGTCTCGCGCGCCACCCAGGCGTTGTAGTCGCGCCGCACCTTGACCACCTGCTGCGGCGGATCGGGCAGGGCCTCGCGCGCCGGCGCGTGGTCGGGGGGCGAGGAGGCGTCGGCGGCGGGCGTCATGGCAGGAACAGGACCCGGCGTGCAGTTTCCATGCCATGGTGCGGCGCGCCATGCCCCGTTCGGCGTATGGCCGGGTACGGGCTTTGCTGACTATGATGCGGGCACTGCCGCCCACCCCGCCTGCCATGGAACTGACGCCCCGCGAAAAAGACAAGCTGCTGATCTTCACCGCCGCCCTGCTGGCCGAGCGCCGCAAGGCGCGCGGCCTCAAGCTCAACTACCCCGAGGCCGTGGCCCTGATCTCGGCCGCCGTGATGGAGGGCGCACGCGACGGCAAGACCGTGGCCCAGCTGATGAGCGAGGGCCGCAGCGTGCTCGCGCGCGAGGATGTGATGGACGGCGTGGCCGAGATGATTCCCGACATCCAGGTCGAGGCCACCTTTCCCGACGGCACCAAGCTCGTCACCGTGCACCAGCCCATCGTCTGACCCGAGGCACCCCATGAAAAGAACCATTTCCGCCCTGCTTTTCACCCTGGCCGCCTCGTCGGCCGCCCTGGCCCATGGCGGCCACGGCCTGTCCGGCCCGCACGGCCATGCCACTGACGTCTGGGGCTTCGTTTTCGTGGGCGCGCTGGCCGTGCTCGCGCTCTGGCTGTCGCGCGGCGGCAAATAAGGGAAAGAAGAGGTCTCATGATCCCCGGCGAACTGCTGATCGACGACGGCGACCACCCCCTGAACCCCGGACGGCGCAGCCTGAGCCTGGTGGTCAGGAACACCGGCGACCGGCCCATCCAGGTCGGCTCGCACTACCACTTCGCCGAGACCAACGCGGCGCTGGCTTTCGACCGCGGCGCCGCGCGCGGCATGCGGCTGAACATCGCCTCGGGCACGGCCGTGCGCTTCGAGCCCGGCCAGCAGCGCACCGTGGAGCTGGTGGACTATGCCGGCGAGCGCGTGGTCTACGGCTTCCGCGGACTGACCCAGGGAAAACTCTGACATGGCAACGATTGGCAAACGCGCCTACGCCGAGATGTTCGGCCCCACCGTCGGCGACCGGGTCCGCCTGGCCGACACCGAGCTGATCGTCGAGGTCGAGCAGGACTACACCTTGCGCGCCGGCGGCTACGGCGAAGAGGTGAAGTTCGGCGGCGGCAAGACCATACGCGACGGCATGGCGCAGAGCCAGCGCACCCGGGACCAGGGCGCGATGGACTGCGTGCTGACCAACGCCCTGATCCTGGACCACTGGGGCATCGTCAAGGCCGACATAGGCCTCAAGGGCGGGCGCATCGCGGCCATAGGCAAGGCCGGCAACCCCGACACCCAGCCCGGCGTCGACATCGTGATCGGCCCCGGCACCGAGATCATCAGCTGCGAGGGCAGCATCGTCACCGCCGGCGGCATAGACACCCACATCCACTTCATCGCGCCGCAGCAGATCGAGGAGGCGCTGGCCAGCGGCGTCACCACCATGATAGGCGGCGGCACCGGCCCGGCCACCGGCACCTTCGCCACCACCTGCACGCCCGGACCCTGGAACCTCGAGCGCATGCTGCAGGCGGCCGACGCCTTCCCGATGAACCTGGGCTTCCTGGGCAAGGGCAATGCCAGCCTGCCCGCGGCGCTGCACGAGCAGATCGCCGCCGGCGCGATCGGCCTCAAGCTGCACGAGGACTGGGGCACCACCCCGGCCGCGATCGACAACTGCCTCTCGGTGGCCGAGGACACCGACACCCAGGTCGCGATCCACACCGACACGCTCAACGAGTCGGGCTTCGTCGAGGACACGGTGGCCGCCTTCAAGGGCCGCACCATCCACACCTTCCACACCGAGGGCGCGGGCGGCGGCCACGCGCCCGACATCCTCAAGGTGGTGGGCGAGGCCAACGTGCTGCCCTCCTCGACCAACCCGACCCGGCCCTACACCATCAACACGCTGGACGAGCATGTGGACATGCTGATGGTCTGCCACCACCTGGACCCGGCCATCGCCGAGGACCTGGCCTTCGCCGAAAGCCGCATCCGCAAGGAGACCATCGCGGCCGAGGACATCCTGCACGACCTGGGCGCGATCAGCATGTTCAGCTCCGACAGCCAGGCCATGGGCCGCGTCGGCGAGGTGATCCTGCGCTGCTGGCAGACCGCGCACAAGATGAAGCAGCAAAGGGGCAAGCTGCGAGGATCAGGAACCGACGCAAGCGTCGGGGACACCGACCGCCACGACAACTTCCGCGTCAAGCGGTATCTCGCCAAGCTGACGATCAACCCCGCGATCGCGCACGGCATCAGCCACGAGGTCGGCAGCATCGAGGTCGGCAAATGGGCCGACCTGGTGGTCTGGAAGCCGGCTTTCTTCGGCGTCAAGCCGGCGCTGATCCTCAAGGGCGGCTTCATCGCCCTGGCCGCCATGGGCGACCCCAACGCCAGCATCCCCACGCCGCAGCCCGTGCATTACCGGCCGATGTTCGGCGCCTTCGGCGGCGCCCTCGCCCGCGGCTCGCTGAGCTTCGTCTCGCAGGCCGGCCTGGCCGCCGGCATCAAGGAGCGCTTCGGCCTGGCCAAGACCCTGGCGGCCGTGAAGGGCATACGCGGCGTGGGCAAGCGCCACATGATCCACAACGACTACGCGCCGCGCATGGAGGTCGACGCCCAGACCTATGCCGTGCGCGCCGACGGCCATCTGCTGACCTGCGAGCCGGCCCGCAGCCTGCCCATGACGCAACGCTACTTCCTGTTCTGATGCTGTCCGTATCCAAGCTCATTGCGCGCGGCCAGGGCCTGGCCGCTCCCCTGCTCAGGCGCGCCGCCACGGTCGAACTCGACTGGGACGTACGGCAGAAGAGCCGCTTCTCGGCCACCGACTCCACGGGCCGCGAGCTCGGCGTGTTCCTGCCGCGCGGCAGCGTGGTGCGCGGCGGCGACGTGCTGGTGGCGGAGGACGGCTCGCTGGTGCGCGTGCTCGCGGCAGCCCAGCCGGTGCTGCTCATCACGCCCTGCGCCGAGCACGGCTCGCCCTTCGACCTGACCCGCGCGGCCTACCACCTGGGCAACCGCCATGTGGCGATCGAGCTGCAGCCCGACCACCTGAAGATCGAGCCCGACCATGTGCTGGCCGACATGCTGCGCGCCATGCACCTGACGGTGCAGGAGACCCGGGCCGCCTTCGAGCCCGAGGGCGGGGCCTACGGCGGCCACGGTGGTCACGGTCACGGTCACGACCATGGCCACGACCACGGGCATTCCCACGACCACGGCGACCACCACCACTGATGCGCGAACGCGCCACGCCCCTGCCGGCGCCCAGCCTGCTGCAGCTGATCTGGCTGGCCTCGCCGGCCCTGCCGGTGGGCGGCTTCTCCTATTCCGAGGGCCTGGAAAGCGCCGTCGAGCGCGCCGGCGTCGCCTCCGAGGCCGCGGCCGCGGACTGGCTGCTGGCCCAGCTGCAGCTCACGCTGGCGCGCGGCGACCTGGCCGTGCTCGCCAAGGCCGTTCCGGCCTGGCGGCGCGGCGACCTGGCCCATCTGCGCGAGCTCAACGACTGGGTGCTGCAGACCCGCGAGACCCGCGAGATGCGACTGCAGACCGAGCAGATGGGACGCTCCCTGCTCGACTGGCTGCGCAACCAGGACGCGAACCGGCCCGAGCGCCAGGCTGACCTCCAGGCCCTGGCCGCGATGGACCCGAGCTACCCCCTGGCCTTCGCGCTCGCGGCCTCGCGCACCCTGGCGCCGGTGCGCGAGGTCCTGCTGGCCTATGCCTTCGGCTGGGCCGAGAACATGGTGCAGGCCGCGCTCAAGGCCGTGCCGCTGGGCCAGAGCGCGGGCCAGCGTATCCTGGCCCGGCTGGCCGACCAGATCCCGGCGGCGGCCGACCAGGCGCTGGCCCTGATGGACAGCGAGCGCCAGGCCTTCTCGCCTCGCCTCGCCATCCTCTCGGCCCAGCACGAAACCCAGTACTCGAGGCTTTTCCGATCATGAACCTGCACCACATCCCGAACCGCACCAAGAAGCTGCCGCCCCTGCGCGTGGGCATAGGCGGGCCGGTCGGCTCCGGCAAGACCACCCTGCTCGAGATGCTCTGCAAGGCCATGCGCGAGCGCTACGACCTGGTCGCCATCACCAACGACATCTACACCAAGGAAGACCAGCGCCTGCTCACCGTGAGCGGCGCGCTGCCGGCCGAGCGCATCCTGGGCGTGGAGACCGGCGGCTGCCCGCACACCGCGATCCGCGAGGACGCCTCGATCAACCTCGAGGCCATAGACCGCATGCTGGCCCAGTTTCCCGAAGCCGATGTGGTGTTCGTCGAGTCCGGCGGCGACAATCTGGCCGCCACCTTCAGCCCCGAGCTCAGCGACCTCACGATCTACGTGATCGACGTGGCCGCGGGCGAGAAGATCCCGCGCAAGGGCGGCCCCGGCATCACCAAGAGCGACCTGTTCGTGATCAACAAGACCGACCTCGCACCCCATGTGGGCGCGGACCTGGCCGTGATGGAGGCCGATACGCTGCGCATGCGCCAGGGCAAACCCTATGTGATGACCAACCTCAAGACCCGGGACGGCCTGGACCAGGTAGTCCGCTTCATCGAACAGCGGGGCATGCTGGCGACCGTTTGATCTCTGGCGAGGACTTTCGATGTACAACTCCCCGGACACCCGCATAATCCGGTCGACGGGCGTCACTTGCTTCAGAATGGGACGCATTCTGCCGAAAAAGGGGTATGGTGCGCGAATTGCGGCAATTCAAGCGGCTTCAGACAAGGGCCGGCCAGTGGCATGACGGTTTGGACAGGGTCCTGCGGGCCCTGTCCATTTACGCGCTGCCCGTGGCGATCGCGCTGCTGTCCCTGATCGCGCTGCTGTTCTGGCAACCGCAGCACCCCCAGCCCGAGGCCAGGGCGCTGGACTTCCGCGTGCTCGAGGACGGCAATGCCGCCCTGACGCCGGCCCAGGCGCTGGCGCAGCTGCCGGCCCAGCCGCTGGTGGCGCGCCACGACACACGCCTGTCCGAGGCGCCGCGCTGGCTGCTGTTCAGCGCCGAACGCCGGCCGGACGAACCGGCCCAGGCCATCGAGTTCACGTCGCGCCATACCGTGGCCCTGGCCTGCTGGGATGCCGCCAGCCTGCGCCCGCTGGGAGAGGCGGATCGGCGAGCCACGACCGGCCCCCTGTCGCAGGTCAAGGCCGGCTTCGCACTGAGCCTCAACCCGGCAGCGGCTGAGCAAGGCATCCTATGCAAAGTCCGCTCGGTCGGCCCCGCGCGCCTGACGCTGCTCCAGTGGCCCACGGCCCGGCTGCATCTGGCCGCCGAGGACTTCCACCGCAATTCAGGCCTGCTCGACGGCGGCCTGATCGTGCTGGCCCTGTTCGTCTTCATCACGGCCCTGATCAACCGCAACGGCACTTATGTGCTGTTCGCGGCTTGGCTGGTGCTGAACTTGCGCATGGGTGCGCTGTCGGCGGGCTGGGACACGCAATGGCTGGGAAGGCTGGCTCCGCACGAGTGGCTCATCCAAGGTCGCCTGGTCACCATCGCCTTGTTCTATATCGCGACGGTGACGCTGTTCAAGGCTATGTTCCAGGAAGACCTGGTCAAGGTGGGCTATAAGTACCTTCTGAAGGCCCTGCAGTGGACTTGCCCGCCCTTGCTGGTGCTGTCGATGGTATTGCCCTACAAGCTGTTCCTGCCACTGGTCTGGACTGCTGCCGCCTTCGGCATCTCCATCCTCGTGTTCTATCTGGTCCGCATCCTGCAACTGAGCCGGTCGCCAGTGGCGATATGGTATGGCCTGTCGATCGCCACCACCCTGTTCGCCAGCCTCTACGAGGTGATCTCGGCCGCCCTGGGCCTGCAGAACTTCATCGGCGCGATCAACAGCGTCACGGCCGCGCTGTCGTCCAGCCTGCTGGCCTCGCTGGCCATTGCGGCGCAGATGCGGCAGGAGCACGACCAGAAGCTCGAGGCCCAGGCCGAGCTGCAGCACACCTACGAGGCGATTCCCATCGGCCTGTTCGCCCTGGACCTGAACGGCCAGTTCACCAACGCCAACCCGGCGCTGACCGCCATGCTGGGTACCGAGGTGCTCGCACCCGGACGCAATGCCTGGCAGCAGCATTTCAGCGAGGCCGACTGGCTGCGCCTGCACTGGCTGGTCAACAGCCAGAAGGAGGCCGAGCTCGAGATCGAAGGCCGGCCGGAAGAGGCCGGCGCCGCGCCCCGGCGCTTCCTGGTCCGGGCCACGCTGGCGCGCGAGCGCATCGAGGGCTCGCTGCAGGACGTCACCGAGAAGTCGCGCGCCACCGCCCACCTGGAGTTCCTGGCCCAGCACGATCCGCTGACCAAGGCGCTGAACCGCCGCGGCACCGAAGCCGCGCTGGCGCAGGCCCTGCAGCAGCTCGAGCAACAGGAGACGCCCCTGACCCTGGCCTACCTGGACCTGGACCGCTTCAAGCTGATCAACGACCTGTACGGCCACCTGGTCGGCGACGAGGTGCTGCAGCAGGTCTGCGCGCGCATCAACACCGTGATCTCGGGCGAGATGCGGCTCGGCCGGGTCGGCGGCGACGAGTTCGTGATCGTGCTGCCGGGCACCAAGATCGCGCTGGCCGCGTTGATCTGCCGCGGCATCGTCGATGCGATCGGCAGCACGCCCTACCAGGTGGGGGAGCAGGCATTTCATGTGGTGGGCTCGATGGGCCTGATCGAGGTCGGCGCCGGCACCTCGAGCAAGGACGCGGTCTCGACCGCCGACCGTGCCTGCCGCGAGGCCAAGGCCGGCCACAGCGACAACCTGGTGGTGTACGAGAAGAACTCCAAGGTGTTCCGCGAGCACGAGGACGAGCTGCGCCTGGTGGCCCACCTGGCCACGCCCGACGCCACGGCGGGCTTCTACCTCGAGATGCAGCCCATCATGTCGCTCAAGGCGCCCTACCAGTCGCTCAACTTCGAGGTGCTGCTGCGCATGCGCGACCCCCAGGGCCAGTTCGTGCCCACGGCACGCGTGATCGCGGCGGCCGAGAACAGCGGCCGCATGGGCATGATAGACCGCTGGGTCCTGACTACCACGCTGAACTGGATCCAGGCCCACCTGCCGCGGCTGGCGCAAACCCGCTTCGTCTGCATGAACCTCAGCGGCTCCTCGCTGAACGACGAGAAGTTCATCCAGGACGTGTTCGCACAGCTCGAGCAGCACCGCGACATCGCGCCGCGCCTGTGCCTGGAGATCACCGAGAGCGTGGCCCTGCACGACATCGAGAAGACGCGGCAGTTCATCGACCAGGTGCGGGCCTACGGCGCCAAGGTGGCGCTGGACGACTTCGGCGCCGGCTACACCTCGTTCTCCTACCTCAAGGACCTGCCCAGCGACCTGCTGAAGATCGACGGCAGCCTGATCGTCAACATCAACCACCATCCGGCCAACGTGTCCATCGTCGAAGCCATCGTCAGCCTGGGGCGCAACCTGGGCATGAAGACCGTGGCCGAATGGGCCGAGGACCACGCCGCGGTGCAGACCCTGGCCGAGATCGGCGTCGACTATGTCCAGGGCTACGCCATCGCCCGCCCGCTGGCAGCCGAGCGGCTGCTGCGGGCCAGCTCGTCGGCCAGCTTCATCGAGGACCAGGCGCTGATCCAGTTGATCAGAGCGCTGAGCCAGTCCGAGCACCCCCTGCCCAAGGAGCCCGGCTTCCTGGCCTCGGAGCATCCGCATCTGCACTAGCGGCGCGGGCGCCTTGTGGTCTCAGGAGTACATGACCCCACGCGGCGCCTCGTAGGACCGGTGCATCGCAGCGGCTTGGCCCGCAGTGGACGGGTCGAGATCGATGTCAGGGTGGTTAGTACGGAAAATGAAATTGAACAAGGGGTGCTGCACTGCGGCCCAACGTACCTCGGCGGTCGCGACCTCGAACGACATGATGCGGTGCGGAATGTCGTTGGTGCAGCGAATCGGCACATAGCCCATGCCCGGGTAGACGTCGCTGAACAGCAGGCGCTCGTACTGGCGATCGATCGGCGCTCGCGCCGTGATCACCATCCAGTCGATGCCGGCCTGCTGGCAGTACAGGAAGAAAGCCTTGAACAGCACGGTCTTGACCATGTTGCCGATGCGCTCGCCGGCGATGCCCAGACGCGCTGCCTCGGCCAGCGAGCCGCCTTGCAGCCAGGGCGGCAGCTGCACCGACTCTTCGAGGCTCAGCGGCTTGTAGGTGTTGGTCTGGATGCGCATGGTGCCGAGCGCCGAACCGTCCAGCTTGGACTCCGCGAGCAGGACCACCACCCCATCCTCGAAATCGATGGCCTCGGGCGCACGCAGCTTTTCCGCCAGGTCGGGCACATGGCGCGCGTAGGCAGCGTGACGGATGGCAACCGCCTTGTCGAGGTCGGCCGCGTTGCGCACCAGACGGACCGTGAACGGCAGGCGTTCCTCGCCCAGCGCGGCACCGGCAGCGGGGTTGGCGCGTGCGGCCCGGACGGCGGCCAGGCGCAGTGCAGAAGCGGAAGACAGGTTAGCGGGGGTGGTTTGCTCGATCATGGCGACACTCCAAGAAGGTTGAGAGACCTGCCGATCAGGATGAATGCGCTGTTGGCAGGCGGATTCACAAGGGAAGACAACACCCTCGGACGCCGTACGGGCCCTCGAGCATTGGACTGAAATTGCGGCAGGCTGGGCCTACTGCAAGTTACATGCTACATATTTCGCATTAATGTGACTAAGTGTTCACACGTCCGCCGAGCGCGCACCGGGTGTGTACGCCCTGTCACGCGGTCCAAAAAAAAGGGCCCCCGAAGGGGCCCCGTCACCGTTGGTGTTTCGCTGTGATCGCGCCGTTCAGGCGGCCGCCTCCAGCGGCACGGACCAGGCATCGTAACCATAGACCCAGTCGGCATTGCCACCGGCGCGTAACCAGTTGTTGCCACGCGAACCGAGCTGGATCTGGCTGGCGCGCGCCAGCCGCATGGCCTCGTAGCGCGCCAGCGCGGCCGGCACCTGGGCGGCGTCCTGGATCGCCGCCAGGTTGCGCGCCAGCACCACGGCGTCCTCGATCGCCATGCCCGCGCCCTGGGCCATGAAGGGCATCATCGGGTGGCAGGCGTCGCCCAGCAGGGTCATGCGCGCGCTCGACCAGCGCGGCAGCGGGTCGCGCTCGTAGAGCGCGGTCTTGAGCACGCTGTCGCAGGCGTCGAGCAGGGCGCGTGCATCGGCGTGGAAGCCGGCATAGAAGCCGCGCAGTTCCTCGACGCTGCCCTGGGTGGTCCAGGACTCCTCGTGCCAGGAGTCCTGCGCCGTGGTGGCGAAGATGAAGGTGTCGCGCCCGCGGTTGAGCGGGAAGGTGACGATCTGGCTCTCGGGCGTGGGGCCCCACCACTTGGTGAAAGCCTGGATGTTGGGCAGCTGGGCCACGCGCTCGGTCGGCACGACGGCGCGGAAGGCCACCACGCCGGTGAAGCGCGGGCTTTCGGCGCCGAACATGGCGTTGCGCACCACCGAGTGGATGCCGTCGGCGCCGATCAGCAGGTCCAGGCGCTCGGCCTGGTCCTGGCCGGCGAAGCGGATCGCCACGCCCGCCTCGTCCTCGGCGATGGCCTGGGCGCGCAGGCCCAAGCGCACCTGGCCGGCCGGGAAGGCGTCGGCCAGCGCGGCCAGCAGGTCGGCGCGGTGGATGGTGAGCTGGGGCGCGCCGTACTTGCGCTCGGCCTCGTCGCCCATCGGGAGGCGCGAGGTCTCCTCGCCGCTGTCCCAGCTGCGGCTGATGCGGTGCGTGGGCCGCGCGGCCGAGGCGCGCACCGCCTCGCCTATGCCCAGCCCATCGAGCGCGCGCACCGCGTTGGGCGTGAGGTTGATGTCGGCGCCCACGCGCAGGAACTGCCTGCTCTGCTCGAAGACCACCACGCGATGGCCCGCCTGATTCAGCGCGTTGGCCGCCGCGAGTCCGCCGATGCCGGCGCCGACGACGCCGATGTTCAATGCCTGCATGGATCTGCCCTTCCGTTAAGATGGATCGATTCTTAGGCAAGCCCTGCCCATGCTCAACCTCCGAAACGCCGGATCTGCACACCATTCGTCCAGACCGCGCTCCCGCCCTTCCCTGCCCCTGTGAACATGGACGCGCTGAGCGAGGTGCTGGACATCTGCCGCTCCGAGCGCGCGGTCACCGCGCGCTTCGCGCTGACCGCGCCCTGGAGCCTGCACTCGGCCGGCGTGTCGGGCGCGCTGATCCGCATGTCGCGCGGCGCGCCCTACTGGATCGAGGTGCAGGGCGCGGCGCCCCTGCGGGTCGAGGCCGGC
The DNA here is from genome assembly GCF_005503345.1 of Ramlibacter sp. 2FC. NCBI lineage: Bacteria > Pseudomonadati > Pseudomonadota > Betaproteobacteria > Burkholderiales > Comamonadaceae > Ramlibacter > Ramlibacter sp. 2FC. Next base: position 4,588 of record NZ_SCMM01000035.1, on the reverse strand, counting down.
GACCTGGTGATGCTGCCGCTGGGCGCGCCGCACACCATCGCCTCGGCGCCGGGGCTGGCGGCCGAGCCCTTCTCGCGCCTGATCGCCCGGCACGCCGAGGGCCCGGCCGGCGAGAACCCGCTGGTGTTCAGCCATGGCGGCGGCGGCGCGCTGACCGACATGTTCACGGCCCGGGTCTGGTTCTCGGCCTACTGCCGGCATTCGGTGTTCCGCATCCTGCCGCCGCTGATCCACCTGCGCGAGCAGGACCTGGCGATCGCGGGCTGCCTGGCCACCACCATGCAGTCGCTGGTCATCGAGACCCTGTCGCGGCGCCCCGGCTGGCGGCTGTCGGCCGGCCGCATGGGCGAGCTCATCCTGGTCAACCTCCTGCGCGAGCACCTGGCGCGCGAGACCGCCATGGGCGCGGGCTGGCTGCGCGGCCTGGGCGATCCCGCGATCGCGCGCGCCATCATGTGCATGCACCGCGAGCCGCAGCAGGACTGGAGCCTGGCCTCGCTGGCACGCGAGGCCGGCATGTCGCGCTCGCGCTTCAGCGAGCAGTTCCGCGAGCGGGTGGGCGCCGCGCCGATCGGCTACCTCACGGCTCACCGCATGGCGCTGGCGGCCGAGCAGCTGGAAGCCGGGCGCCTGCACCTGAGCCAGATCGCCGACGAGGCCGGTTACGGCTCGGACAAGGTGTTCGCGCGCGCCTTCCGCCGCTGGTCGGGCCTGACGCCCAGCGCCTACCTCAGGCGCGCCCGCCAGCAGAGGAAGACCCTGGAAGAGCAGACGCCCTGATCGCGCCCAGATCGCGTGCCTTGACCGCGTTCAGGCCGACGCTTCGGGATAGGGGCTGGTGTCGGCCAGCTCGAGCATGGCGTAGGCCAGCTGCGCGGACAGCTCGGCGCGCAGGGCCGGTGCACGCCGCCAGAGGTTGCTGAGCTCCAGCGGGTCCTCCTGCAGGTCGTAGAGCTCGCCCCAGGGCTGGCCGTCGTAGATCGTCAGGCGGTGGCGGCCCGTGAGCAGGCTGCGCAGGCGGTTGCGGCGCGCGAGGCCGAAGTCGGCGCGCTGACCCTCCTCCTCGACCACCAGCCGCTCGCGCCCGCGCTCGGCGCGGCCCTCGATCAGGTCCAGCAGCGAGCGGCCGTGCATGCCGTTGGCCGGCGCCAGGCCGGCGCGGCCCAGCACCGTGGCGGCGATGTCCGTGGTCTGGGCCAGGGCCTGGCTGCGGCCCGCGCGCCGGCGCTCGGCCGTGTCGCGCCAGACCAGGGGCACGCGCGTCAGCGCGCGGTAGTGCAGCCCGCCCTTGAGCATGAGCTGGCGGTCGCCCAGCAGCTCGCCGTGATCGCTGGTGAACAGCACCACCGTGTCCTGGTCCAGGCCCAGGGCGCGCAGCTGCGCCAGCACCCGGCCCACGGCCGCGTCGACGCAGGCGATGTTGCCGTAGTTCAGCGCAAGGCCTTCACGCGCCTCCTGCTCGTCGCAGGCGAAGGCCGCGTGGCCGGATCGCCCCGCCTGGCCCCGGTCGCGCGCCGCGCGCAGATGGGCGACGGGCGGCGGCGGGTCGCCCAGGCGCGCGTGAAACGAGGGCGGCAGGTCCATGTCCTGCGGCCGGTACAGGTCCCAGAAACTCCCCGGCGGCGTGAACGGGTGGTGCGGGTCGGGGAACGAGCACTGCAGGAAGAAGGGCTGGCCCTGACCGGCGAACTCGGACAGCAGCTCGCAGGTCCGGCCCGCGATGTAGGCCGTGGGATAAAGCTCCTCGGGCACGCGCGTGCGCCAGGCCTGGCGCAGCCGCGCCAGCTTGAGCCCAGGCGTGGGGATGGCGTTCTCGGGCCCGATCAGGCGCTCGGCGTCCGGGGTCTGCGCGCGCAGCCAGCGCCGCCAGTGGCCGTATTGCTGGTCGGCATGGCCTATGGTCAGCGCCACGCGCTCGAAGCCGTAGTAGGGCAGCGCGAGGTCGAAGCCGGGATCGTCCTCCCAGCGCTTCCGGACCTCCTGGCCGTACACGCCGGGAAAGCGCCTGCGCGCGTCCACCGGCAGGCGCTGCCCGGCGCCCGGCCAGGGCGCCGGCGCCGTGGTGATGTTCTGCAGGTGCGCCTTGCCCACCAGGCCCGTGCGGTAGCCGGCCGCCCGCAGCATCTCGACGAAGCTGGTCTCGCCGAAGGACAGCTCGCGTCCGTTCATGGCGACCCCGTGAGCGCTGGGCATGCGCCCCGTCATCAGCGAGGCCCGGTTGGGCTGGCAGATCGGCGAGGCGACGTGGAACTCGTCGAACACGCAGCCCTCTTTCGCCAGCGCGTCGACGTGCGGCGTGGCCACCACCGGATTGCCGTAGCAGCCCAGGTGGTCGGCGCGCTGCTGGTCGGTGACGAACAGCAGGAAGTTGGGGCGGGACATCAGTCGGCCTTGATGTTGAGTTCCTGGGCGATGCGGCCGTAGCGCGCAAAGTCCTCCTTCATCAGGCCGGCCAGCTGCTGGGCCGTGCCGCCGCCGACCTCCAGGCCCGCGCCCTCCAGGCGCTCGCGCAGCTCGGGCGACTTGAGGACTTCGTTGACCTCGCGGTTGAGCCGCTCGACCACGGCCACCGGCGTGCCGCTGGGGGCGAACAGGCCGTACCAGGCGTTGACTTCGACGTTGCGAAAACCCTGCTCGGCCGCCGTGGGCAGGCTGGGCGCGAGCCTGGAGCGCGCCTTCTCGGTCAGCGCCAGCGGCACCAGCTTGCCCGACTTGATCAGCGGAATCGCGGCGCCCAGGCCGGTGTAGAGCAGCTTGACCTCGCCGCCCAGCGCCGCGGCCAGGGCCGGCGCCGCGCCGCGGTAGGGCACGTGCAGCAGCTGCACGCCGGCCGACTTCTGGAACATCTCGCCCGCGAAATGCATGGGCGAGCCGTTGCCCGCGCTGGCATAGGCCAGGCCCGGCGACCTGCGCGCCAGCGCCACCAGCTGCTCGAGGTTGCTCACGCCCAGCTGCGGATGGGCCAGCAGCACCATGGGCGTGCTGGCCGGCGAGACGATGGGCGCCAGGTCCTTGTTGACGTCTATGCCGCCGCCGGCGCCCTTGGGCAGCACATGGGGAGAGATCACCAGGGTGTTGGGCGCCAGCAGCAACACATGGCCATCTGCCGGCGCCCGCGCCACGCCGCTGGCGCCCAGCAGTCCGCCCGCGCCGGGCTTGTTGTCCACGAGCACCGGTTGGCCTAGGCGCGGGGCCAGTTTTTCTGCGAGCGCGCGCGCCAGCAGGTCGGGCCCGCCGCCGGCGGGAAACGGCACCACGATGCTGACCGTCTTGCCGGGGTAGGACTGGGCCGCGACGGGCGCCACCAGGGACGTGGCCAGCGTGGCGCCGGCCAGGACGGACATGAGGAAGCGATACACCATCTCTTGCTCTCCAGGTTGAGATGGATCCATTCTTCGCCAGACGCCGTCCGCCCTCAACCTCCGGGAATCCGGATTTGGGCACCATTCGTCCAGCGCCGGGCGCCGGGCGAGGTCAGGGCGAAGGCAGCAACTCCACCACGAAGGGCTGGGGCCGGCGCGTGTCCACCGTGACGCGCACGGCGCGCACGTCGCCGGCGCCCGGCACCTCAAGCCGGGTCAGCTGGGTCAGGGGCTTGCGGTTGAGCTTGAAGGGCTGGTCCAGCTTGAACTCGTGCCCGTCGCCGTGGATCAGCAGCACCGGCCGGCCCCATTGCGCGGCCAGCGGCAGCAGGGTCTGGCCTATGCTGTTGCGAAAGCCCGAATGCGCGGGGAAGTCGTCCTGCGCGCCACGGGACTCGAACACCTCGGCCTGGTAGGCGAACACCAGGGCCTTGAGGTCGCGCTCGCGCGCCAGGGCGAAGGCCGACTGTATCCAGGCGACGTTGGCGCGGTCGCGCTCGAAGAACTCGGCCACGGCCCGGGGGTCGCGGGTCTCGAAATTGTTGTTGCTGCCGACGATGTGCAGGGTCACGAACAGCAGGTCGCGGTGCACGAAGCGCGCGTTCTCGACGAACTTTCCATGCTCGGGCATCAGCGCGGCCTGGCTCTGCAGCGCCATGGGCCGGCGGCCCAGGGACTGCCCGGCCGTGAAGAAGTTCTGGCGCAAGAAGGCCAGCCGTTCCAGCGGGTCGTAGCCGCCGCTGGCGGGGCGGTGGCAGTCGGTCCACTCGTTGTCGCCCGGGGTGTAGACCACCGGGTCGGCGTAGAGATCGAAGTGCTGGCGCTGGCGCCGCAGCTCCTCGTCGGAGCAAAGCGTCGCACTGGACTTGATGTCGCCCACATGGATGGAGAAGTCCGGCTCGAGGCGGTTGATGGCCTCGATCAGCTTCAGGTAGGGGCCGGACGGGCCGTAGGGCAGATCGCCCAGCGCCACGAAGGAAAAGCCCTGGGCCATGGCCGTCCCCGCGCCGCACAGCAAAGCCAGGCACAGCCAGCGCAAACACCGCATCATCGTCCGCTCCCGTCTCCGAAGGCCGCCTGGCCAGAGCCGCCGGCAGGGCGGCAAGGGCTACAATGCCCTGCCCGCGGAAGAGTGGCAGAGTGGTCGATTGCACCGGTCTTGAAAACCGGCAACGGGCAACCGTTCGTGGGTTCGAATCCCACCTCTTCCGCCAGCATCCCCATCC
>NZ_SCMM01000034.1:0-53369 GCF_005503345.1 Ramlibacter sp. 2FC | reverse complement strand
CCCGGCGCCTGCCCCCTCCCCTGCCCTCCCCCAGCGGGGGAGGGAGAGAGCCGGTCGAAGAAGCGCCGCAGCCGCTCGATCGGCAGCAGCATGAGGTCGTGCAGGCAGAGGCCCGGCAAGGCCTCGAGCTGGGCGCGCGTCCAGGCCACGCCCTGGGGCATGAAGCGCTGGGCCGGCGCCAGCACGGCGTCGGCGTCTTCCTGGCGGCCTATGCGCCACAGCAGGCTGTCGATCTTCAGGCGCGCGCCACCGCAGTTGCCGCAGGGCGTGTAGCTGCGGTACTTGGACAGCAGCACGCGGATGTGCATCTTGTAGGACTTGGTCTCCAGGTACTCGAAGAAGCGCTTGACGCCGTACCAGTGCTGGTTCCACTTGCCGTTCCAGTTCGGCGAGCCCTCGATCACCCAGCGCTGCTGGGCCTCGGTCAGCTTGCTCCAGGGCGTGTCGCGCGGAATGCCGGCCGTCTCGGCGTGGCGCATCAGGTCGTCCTGGCACTCCTGCCAGGCCGGCGTCTGCATGGGCTTGATCGCGCCGGCGCGCAGCGTGAGCTTGTCGTTGGGGATCACCAGGCCGTAGTCCACGCCGATCACGCGGCCGAAGCCGCGGCAGGCCTCGCAGGCGCCGACGGCCGAGTTGAACGAGAACATCGAGGGTAGCGGCTCGGCGTAGCGCAGGTCGCTGTCCGGGCAGTGCAGGCCGGTGGAAAACCGCCACAGCTCGGGCTCGCCCTCTTCCTGCAGGCGGTAGACGTTGAGGCGCCCGCCCCCGCGCCGCAGCGCGACCTCGATGGCCTCGATCGCGCGCGACTTCTCCACGTTGCCAATACGGAAGCGGTCCGCCACCACGTCCAAGACTTTTCTGGGCCCGGTCGGCGTGGCCACCTCGCGCTCGGCCTGCACCTTGGTGAAGCCGCTGGCCGACAGCCATTGCTCGACCTCCTCGGCGCTGGTGTGGGCCGGCAGTTCCACCGGGAACGTGACCACCAGCCGTGGATCTTCCTGTTCTGAACGGCCCCGCAACTCGGCGTAGATGGTCTCGGGCGAGTCGTGCCGCACGGGCTGCGCGGTCTGGCGGTCGAACAGCTGGCCGGCGCGCGCGAACAGCAGCTTGAGGTGGTCGTTGAGCTCGGTCATCGTGCCCACGGTGGAGCGCGAGCTGCGCACGGGGTTGGTCTGGTCGATCGCGATCGCCGGCGGCACGCCCTCGACCTTGTCCACCGCGGGCTTGTCCATGCGGTCCAGGAACTGGCGCGCGTAGGCGCTGAAGGTCTCGACGTAGCGGCGCTGGCCTTCGGCGTACAGGGTGTCGAACACCAGGCTGGACTTGCCCGAGCCGCTGGGCCCGGTCACCACCGTGAGCTCGCCGGTGCGCAGGTCGAGGTCGAGGTTCTTGAGGTTGTGCTGGCGCGCGCCGCGGATGCGGATGAGACCCTGGGACATGGCGTGGATATTTCGGTGAAGGCCGAACATTCTAGGGGGCGGACCTCGCCGCAGGGCGGGCGCCGGCAGAAGCCCTGTAAACCGTTTGCATTAAGGGAAACCCCCTGCGATGTCCGCCCGGGCGGGAACGGGCATCGCCCTACACTGTCTCAGCGCGAAGGAGACCGCATGAAATCGTTCCGACTGACCTGGCTGGCCGCCGTGCTGGCCGGCTTTTGCATGACGGCGCAGGCCCAGATCCTGATCGGGCAGACCGCCGGCTTCAGCGGCCCCGTGGGGGCCGGCGTCAAGGAGACCACCGAAGGCGCCAAGCTCTACCTGGACGCGGTCAACGCCCGCGGCGGCGTGCACGGCCAGCCGATCGCGCTGGTCTCCATGGACGACAAGTTCGAGCCCAAGCTGGCGGCCGAGAACGCGCGCGTGCTGATCGAGGACAAACGCGTGCTCGCCCTGTTCCTCAACCGCGGCACGCCGCACACCGAGGCCATCATCCCGCTGCTGAACCAGCATGGCGTGCCGCTGATAGCCCCGTCCACCGGCGCCATGGTGCTGCACCAGCCGGTGCAAAAGCATGTGTTCAACGTGCGAGCCACCTACCAGCGCGAGGCCGAGAAGGCCATCGTGCACCTGAACACCATGGGCATCACGCGCATCGCCGTGGTGCATGTGGACGACAGCTTCGGCGCCGACGGCCTGGCCGGGGCCCAGCGCGGCCTGGCCGCGGCCAAGCTGACCCCGGTGGCGCTCGAGAAGTTCGACCGCGCCAAGCCCAATTTCGCGCCGATCGCGCCCAAGGTGGCCCAGGCCAACGCCCAGGCCGTGCTGATGATCGCCTCGGGCTCGGCCGTGGTCGAGGGCACCAAGGCGCTGCGCGCGGCGGGCTCGGCGGCCCAGGTCGTGACCCTGTCCAACAACGCCTCGGGCGGCTTCGTAAAGAGCCTGGGCGAGCTGGCGCGCGGCGTGATCGTGACCCAGGTCTTCCCCTACGAGCGCTCGATCGCCTTCCCCATCGTCAAGGAGGCCCAGGACCTGGCGCGCGCCAAGGGCGCCAACGAGATCAGCCCCGCCATGCTGGAGGGATTCTCGGCCGCCAAGGTGCTGGTCGAGGCGCTGCGCCGCGCTGGACCCAAGCTCAGCCGCGAGCGCGTGCAGACCGCGCTCGAAGGCCTGCGCAAGCTCGACATCGGCGGCCTCGAAGTCGGCTACAGCACGACCGACCACACAGGTCTGGACTTCGCCGACCTGTCCATCATCGGCATCGACGGCCGCTTCAAGCGCTGAGCCCCTCCCGGGGCCCTTTCCTTACTTGGCGGCGCTGGCCGGCGCCGCGGCCGGCGCGGCCTCGTGCGGCGCCTCGATGCCGTGCTTCTCGCCGCCCATGTCGATGTCGCCACCCTTCATCAGAATGAAGATCGCGAGCGCGGCGAAGGCGATGAAGCCCACAAGCAGTTTCCACATGGTGTTTCTCCCGAAAAAAGGCCCTCGCTGATGGAGGGCCGGGTTGGATGTCCCCGCCCCTGTGGTGGGGAGTAAAGACCAGGATCAGTCGTTGGCGTAGATGTCCACGTCCTTGGTCTCGCGGATGAACAGGGTGCCGATCACACAGGTGGCGGCAGCGATGATGATCGGGTACCAGAGGCCGTTGTACATGTTGCCGGTCTGGGCCACGATGGCGAAGGCCGTGGTGGGCAGCAGGCCGCCGAACCAGCCGTTGCCGATGTGGTAGGGCAGGCTCATCGAGGTGTAGCGGATGCGGGTCGGGAACATCTCGACCAGCATGGCGGCGATCGGGCCGTAGACCATGGTCACCAGGATCACCAGGTAGGTCAGGATCAGGGTCACCATCACCTTGTCGAGCTTGGCCGGGTCGGCCTTGCTCGGGTAGCCGGCGGCCTTGAGCGCGTCGGCCACGGCCTTCTTGAACTCGCCGTCCTTCTTCTTGGCCTCGTCGGCCGCCAGGCCCTTGGAGGCGTAGCTGGCGATCGCGGTCTCGCCGATCTTGATGGTGGCCACGCTGCCCGCGGCCGCCTGCTCGTTCTCGTAGCTGACGGAAGCGCCGGCCAGCACCTGCTTGGCGATGTCGCAGGAGCTGGTGAACTTGGCCGTGCCGGTGGGGTTGAACTGGAACGAGCACTCGGCCGGGTCGGCGGCGATCACCACCTTGTTCGTGGCTTGCGCGGCGGCCAAGTCGGGGTTGGCGGCCTTGGTCAGGGCGCCGAACACCGGGAAGTAGGTCAGCGCGGCCAACAGGCAGCCGGCCATGATGATGGGCTTGCGGCCGATCTTGTCGGACAGGGAGCCGAACACGATGAAGAAGGGCGTGCCGATCAGCAGCGAGACCGCGACCAGGATGTTGGCCGTGGCGCCGTCGACCTTGAGCGCCTGGGTCAGGAAGAACAGGGCGTAAAACTGGCCCGAGTACCAGACCACGGCCTGGCCGGCGGTCAGGCCGATCAGCGCCAGGATCACGATCTTGAGGTTCTTCCACTGGCCGAAGGACTCGGTCAGCGGGGCCTTGGAGGTCTTGCCCTCGGCCTTCATCTTCTGGAAGGCCGGCGACTCGTTCATCGAGAGGCGGATCCAGACCGAGATCGCGAGCAGCGCGATGGAGACGATGAAGGGCACGCGCCAGCCCCAGTCGGCGAAGGCAGCCTCGCCGATCGCGGTGCGGGTGCCCAGGATCACCATCAGCGACAGGAACAGGCCCAGGGTCGCGGTGGTCTGGATCCAGGCCGTGTAGGCGCCGCGCTTGCCATGCGGCGCATGCTCGGCCACGTAGGTGGCGGCACCGCCGTACTCGCCGCCCAGGGCCAGGCCCTGCAGCAGGCGCAGCGCGATCAGGATGATGGGCGCGGCCACGCCTATGCTGGCGTAGTTGGGCAGGATGCCCACGATGAAGGTCGACAGGCCCATCAGCAGGATGGTGACCAGGAAGGTGTACTTGCGGCCGATCATGTCGCCCAGGCGGCCGAACACCAGGGCGCCGAAGGGCCGCACGATGAAGCCGGCCGCGAAGGCCAGCAGCGCGAAGATGAAGGCCGAACCGGCGTCGAGGCCGCTGAAGAACTGCTTGGCGATGATGGCGGCCAAGGAGCCGTAGAGGTAGAAGTCGTACCACTCGAACACGGTGCCGAGGGACGAGGCGAAGATCACTTTCTTCTCCTCGCGCGTCATGGGCCTAGCTGCGGTTGTAGCCATGGGTTTGTCTCCTGTCTATCTGGTTGCAGCCCCCGACACGGGGACTTGCTTCCATTCTTGGCGACGGCTCTGACCCTGCTCTGACGCGAAACCAACGCAGGCTTGCGCCAAACTGAACCGGGGCTGACGGCTTAGGGTGAAACCCTGGGGATCGATTTCAGGATGTGGATGAGGGCAAGCTGACCGCAGCGTCCCAGGCCGGGCCCTGGAACCAGGGGTCGCCGAGCAGGTAGGCGCGCAGCATGGGCAGGGCATCGAGGCCCCAGAACAGATGGCCGTCGACCGCGATGGTCGGCACGCCGAACAGGCCCAGCGCCAGGGCCTGTTCGGTGCGGGCCTTGAGCTCGGCCTTGACGGCCTCGCTCTGCGGGTCGCGGGCCGGCGCGAGCTCGCGCGTCAGCTGCGCCAGGCGCAGCGGGTCGGCCGCCTCGGCGCCGCCGCGCCAGACATGGCGAAAAATGGTTTCGCAGACATAGCGGTTGGGCTCGCCCTGGGCGTCGCAGGCCAGGGCCAGGCGCAGCAGGCCCAGCGGGTTGAAGGGGTGGCTGGCCGGCAGCTGCATGTCCACGCCCTGGCTGTGCGCCAGCCACTGCACCTGGCGGTAGGTCCAGGCGCGCTTTCCAGCGATCTCGGCCGGGCCGAGCTGGCCATGATGCCGCAACAGGCCGGCCAGCAGCAGAGGCCGGTAGCGCAGGCTGTGGCTGATGCCTTCCAGCGCCTCGGGCAGCTTCTCGAAGGCCAGGTAGGCGTAGGGCGAGATGAAGTCGAGGTAGAAGTCCAGCTGCTTCATGCTGCGTCCTCGGCAGGCAGGGGCTCGGCCGCCGCCAGGCGCTCGGCGATGCGCGCCCAGACCACGCGCTTGCCCGCGTCGTCGAGCCGGCTCCAGGCGCGGATCTCGTCCAGCGTGCGCCAGCAGCCCTCGCAGAGGCCGCTGGCCTCGCCCATGCGGCAGACCGAGATGCAGGGGGAAGGCAGCTGCGCTTCGAGCGCGAGCACCTCGCGGGTGCGCCCAGCCAGTCGTGTTGCCGCGCTCATCCCGCCACCTGCACCACGTCGACCACCGGCGCGCCCGTGAGGCGCTCCAGGTCCTGCGGGCGCAGCTCGAACACGCCGTGCGGATGGCCGGCCGCGGCCCAGATCGCGTCGAAGCGGAACAGCTCGCGGTCGATCAGGGTCACGGGCGGCTGGGCGTGGGCCAGCGGCGCCACGCCGCCGATCGAGAAGCCGGTGCGCGCCTTGACGAAGTCGGCGTCGGCGCGGGCTATCGCCCCCAGCTGGGCCTCGACCTTCTTCTCGTCGACGCGACGGTCGCCCGAGGTCACGACGAGCACGGCCGCGTCGTCGCTCTTGCGCCGGAAGACGATGCTCTTGGCGATCTGGCCGAGCGCGATGCCGAGCGCGTCGGCCGCCTGCTGGGCGGTGCGCGCCGCACCGTCGAGCAGCCGCGGCGCATGCGGATGGCCCAGGCGCTCGAGCTCGGCGCGCACGCGTTGCATGCCCTCGGGCAGGGCAGAGACTTCGGCGCCACACATGGCGGGTTCAGCCGGCACGCTTGTTGAGGATGGCCTGGGCCGCGCGCGAATTGGGCTTGCGTCCCAGGAATTCGCTGATGAACTTGCCCGCGTCGACCAGCTTGTCGAGATTGATGCCGGTGTCTATGCCCATGCCGTGCAGCAGGTAGACCACATCTTCGGTCGCCACGTTGCCGGTCGCGCCCTTGGCATAGGGGCAGCCGCCCAGGCCCGCGACCGAGGTGTCGTACTGCCATACGCCCAGCTCCAGGCTGGCCAGGGTGTTGGCCAGGGCCTGGCCGTAGGTGTCGTGGTAATGGCCCGAGACATCGTCGATCTCGTAATGCCGCAGCGCAGCCTCGAGCGCGCGCTGCACCTTCAGCGGCGTGCCCACGCCTATGGTGTCGGCCACGCCCACATGCTGCACGCCGATGTCTTTCATGAGGCCGGCCAGGTAGGCCACGCGCTCGGGCGCGATCTCGCCCTCGTAAGGGCAGCCCACGCAGCAGGACATGGCGCCGCGCACGTAGATGCCGGCCGCGCGCGCCGCCTCGGCCACGGGGCGGAAGCGCTCTATGCTCTCGGCGATCGAGCAGTTGATGTTCTTCTGGCTGAAGGCCTCGCTGGCCGCGCCGAACACCACGATCTCGTCGGGCCGGGTCTTGAGCGCGGCCTCGAAGCCCTGCAGGTTGGGCGTCAGCACCGAGTAGCGCACGCCGGCCTGGCGCTCGATGCCGGCCATGACGGAGGCAGCGTCGGCCATCTGCGGCACCCACTTGGGCGAGACGAAGCTCGTGACCTCGATCTCCCTGAGGCCGGCCGCCTGCAGGCGGTGCACGAGCTCGATCTTGACCGCGGCCGGCACCGGCTGCTTTTCATTCTGCAGGCCGTCGCGCGGCCCGACATCGACGAGTTTGACTTTGGGGGGAAGCTTCATGGGGCACTCTCTCTACGCCACAGTATCGCAAAATCCGGCCCCTGCGGCCGGCATCCGTATTAGTACCTAAGGCGCGCGTAATAGGTCCGCTGCGCGGCCTCGAGCGCCTGGCCCAGTGTCTGTATGCCCTGGTCGGCCAGCAGGGGCAGCAGGCGCAGGAACACCTCGGCCGTCAGCAGGGCGTCACCGAGGGCCCGGTGGCGCCCCTCGACCCCGATGCCGAAGCGCTCGGCGATCGCCTCCAGCTGATGCGATTCCTGGCTGGGATGGACCAGGGCCGAAAGCAGCAGCGTGTCCAGCACCGGCTGGTCGAAATGCAGGCCCGCCGCCTGCTCCTTGAGCCGCAGGAAGCGCATGTCGAAGGCCGCGTTGTGGGCGACCAGCACCGTGTCCCTGGCGAAGGCATGAAAGGCCGGCAGCACCTGCTCTATGGTCGGCCGCCCGCGCAGCAGCTCGGGAACTATGCCGTGGACCGACAAGGAGGCAGCGGGGATGTCGCGCCGCGGGTCGACCAACTGCTCGAAGCCCTCCTGCCGCAGCAGCCTGCCGTTGACGATGCGCACGGCGCCGACCTGGATGATCTCGTCGCCACCCGAAGGGTCCAGCCCCGTGGTCTCGGTGTCGAACACGGTGTAGGCGAGCTCGGACAGGCGGCGCTCGGCCAGTTCGCCGGCCTGGCCCGCGCGCTGGAACAGGTCGAAGTCGTAATACTCGGGGCGGCTGCCGGCGGGCGCCGGCAGGGCCGCCTCGGCCGGTTCCTGCGGGCTGGCCTGCGGCAGCAGGAAGCGGAACCAGGCCTGGTGACTGGCGCGCTCGCGTTCGAACCAGAAGGCGCCGCCATGGCGCTCCACGACATCGCGCACGCTCAGCGGCAGGGTCTCGTCGCCGACCTTCATCGGGTCCATTTCCCAGCCCATCGCGGTTTCGCTGTTCATGACCTGGCCGGACCAGACCAGGTCCAGGTGGGCGCGCGGCCCGGCCGGGCCAAGCCGCAGCTCGACATGGCGCAAGCCGAATTCTTCGAACAGCCGACCGGCGAGGTAGACCAGGGCCTGCAGCAGGGAGAAGCTGTCCACGCGCAGCCACAGCGGGACGGGCGGCGCCACGGTGGCGCAGGGCAGGCCATGGGCCGCCTCGATGCGCCGCGCGGCGGCGGCCAGCAGGTCGCTGCCCAGCATGTCCTCCATCGGCCAGCGGGTCTTGAGCGCATCGGTCGAGCTGGCCACGAGGTCCTGGATGCGCCGGCTCATGGCGGCGGTCTCGTCGCGCACCACGGCGAGGAAGCGATCGCGCAGGGCGGCGTCGAGGTCGGGGTAGTCCAGCATGTCGAGCGCCGCCTGCATGTTGGCCAGGGCGGAGCGGCTGCGCTCGGTCAGGCCCAGCAGCAGGCGGTCGCGCGCGCTCTCCTGCTCGAGTTCGCGCGTGATGTCGTCGAGCAGCAGCACATAGCCGCTCATGGCCGGGCGCTCGCCCTGCGCCGCGGGCGCGCGCACCGGCGTCATCAGGACCCGCAGCAGATGGCCGGCGCCGGCGGTCGTGACGAACTGGGCCGCAGGGCTGGCCGCGTCCTGCGCCATGCGCTGCTGCACGCGCTCCAGGGCATGGTCGATCAGCGGGCGGTCGAACACGGCATAGATCGAGCGCCCGAGCCCGATCAGCTCGGCCCCGCCCGCGACCTCGGGGGCCTGCGACAGGGCACGGAACTGCAGGCGCGCGCGCTGGTTGTAGAGGATGACACGACCGTCCAGGCTGCACACCACCACGCTTTGCATGAGCTCGGACATCAGCGCGGCGAGCCGGCTGCGTTCCTGCTCGATGCGCTGGCTGGCCTCGCCCACCCTGGCCTCGACATCGCGCTGCAGCTGCGCCCGCTGGGCCGCCAGCGCCTCGATGGCCCGGGCCAGGCCCCGGTTCTCGGCGCTGCCCCGGGCCGGCAGCTCGCTCGGCCCCTGCCCGGCCAGCAGCACCTGCGCCGCTTCGAGCAGGCGCGCCGGGGCCTCGACCCGGTCGCGGTACAGCAGGCGCGCCGCATGGCCCAGGCCGCCCGCCAGCACCAGGCCCAGCAGCAGCAGCAGCGCGGCGCGCGGGGCCAGCAGTTCGCCCAGGACCGCGCGCTCGGCCTCGGCCAGCGTGGCCGCGACCAGCGCCAGGGCCAGGCCGGTCCAGGCCGCCAGCACCCCCCCAGGCAGCAGCGTGGCCAGCAGCCGGCGCGGGTCGCGCTTCACGGCCGGCGGTCCAGCAGTTCGCGCACCCGCTGGACCAGCTCCTTGGTCGAGAAGGGCTTGGTCATGTAGCCGTCGGCGCCCAGGGCCAGGCCCTTGGCGACATCGGTCTCGCGCCCCCTGGCGGTCAGCATCAGGATCAGCGTGTCCTTGAGCTGCTCGTCGGCCCGCACCTCCTGGCACACCTCGAAGCCCGTCTTGCCGGGCATCATCACGTCCAGCAGCACCAGCTGCGGGCGCTCGCGCCGGATCGCCGCCATCGCCTCCAGGCCGTCGCGCGCGACCGTCACCTCGTAGGCCTCGCGCCTGAGCAGGTATTCGAGCGAGATCACGATGTTGGGCTCGTCGTCGGCGATCAGTATCTTGTACGTCATGGGGCGTCTCCTGCCTGCTGAAGCTCGTCCTGCCCGGCCTCCCCGCCCGGCGCGCGCCAGGGCAGCCGGAACAGGAAGCGCGCGCCGCGGCCGGGCTCGGACTCGACCCAGAGCCGCCCGCCGAAATGGGCGACGATCTGGCGGCTGATCGGCAGGCCCAGCCCCGTGCCCTGGGGACGGCGGGCCTGGTCGCCGCCCTGGCGGAATTTCTCGAAGATCAGCGCCTGCTGCTCGGGCGGCACGCCCGGCCCATTGTCCTGCACCGCCACCGTCAGGCCCGCGGCGTCGGTGGACAGGGTCACTTCGACCCGCCCGGCCTGGGGTGGCAGGAACTTGGCCGCGTTGGACAGCAGGTTCAGCACGACCTGCGTCAGGCGGTCCGCATCGGCGCGGATCACGACCGGGGGCCCCGGCGGCAGGCTCAGGCTGAGCTCGGCCCCGCGCTCGCGGAACATCTCGGCCGTGGTCTGCATGGCCTGGCTCAGCAGCCGGCCCATGTCCACCTCGCTGTTGTGCCACTCGGCATGGCCCGACTCGATCTTGGCCATGTCCAGCACCTGGTTCACGAGGCGGGTCAGGCGCTCGGTCTCGGCGACGACGATGCCCAGGAACTGCTGGCGCTGCGGTGCCGGCATCTCGGCATCCTCGAGCATCAGCTCGGCCAGGGCGCGGATCGAGGTCAGCGGCGTGCGCAGCTCGTGCGTGACCGAGGACATGAAGTCGTCCTTGAGCCGGTCCAGGCTCTTGAGCTGCTCGTTGGCGGCGCGCAGCTCCCGCGTGGCCTGCTCGAGCGAGCGCGATTTCTGCTCGAGCTCGAGCGAGTGGGCGCGCAGCTGCGAGGCCTCCTGCAGGATCTGCACCACGTCCTCCAGCGCGAGTGGCTCCTCCTCGACGGCCGAGGCCACCATCACGCGCGCCGAGGCGCTGCCGATCGCGCCCGCGAGCTGGGTCTCGACGAACTGGACCAGCCGGGCGTCGGGCGCGATCTGCGCCACCCCGTCCACGCCGGCCTGGCGCGCATAGTCGTCGAACAGCTGCTGGGCCCCGGGCTCGCCGAGAAAGCGCGCGGCCAGCGCCTGCAGGTCCTGCACCCGGGCGCGCCCGCGCCAGAACACGGGGCCGCTGGTCTGGCTGCGCCCGAACACGTCCACGAACAGCAGGGCCTGGCTGGCCTCGGCGGCGTTCGGGCTGCGCCACAGCGAGACGCCCACGTAGGCGCCCAGGTTGGCCAGCAGGCTCCAGAACAGCGAATGGCTCAGGTTGTCCAGCCCGCTCAGGCCCAGCAGCTGCTCGGGCTTGAGCAGCGCGATGCCCCAGGGCCCCTCGGACAGGAAGCCGCCCGCCAACCAGCCCGACTTGGCCAGCGAGGGCAGCATCAGCGTGTAGACCCAGAGGCCGAAGCCCAGCAGCAGCCCGGCCATGGCGCCACCGCGCGTGGCTCCCTTCCAGTACATGCCGCCGAGCAGGGCCGGCGCGAACTGCGCCACGGCCGCGAAGCTGATCAGGCCGATGCTGACCAGGGCATAGGCCTCGCCCGCGAGCTGGAAATAGGCGTAGCCGAGCAGCAGCACCAGCACGATGGCGACGCGCCTGATGCCCAGCAGCAGGCCCGTCAGGTCGCGCCCCGCACGCGCGCCGAAGCGGCGCGTGCGCAGCAGCAGCGGCATCACGAGGTCGTTGCAGACCATGCTGGCCACGGCGATGGTCTCGACGATCACCATGCCGGTGGCCGCCGACAGGCCGCCGACGAAGGCCAGCAGGGCCAGCGCCAACTGCCCGTGCGCCAGTGGCAGCGAGAGCACGAAGGCCTCGGGGTCCATGCGGCCCGGGCCGAAGACCAGCCCCCCGCCCAGCGCGATCGGCAGCACGAACAGGTTGATCAGCAGCAGGTAGAGCGGAAACACCCAGACCGCGCGGCGCAGGTGCCGCTCGTCGACGTTCTCGACCACCATGACCTGGAACTGCCTGGGCAGCAGGATCACCGACAGCATGGACAGCAGCATCAGCGCGAACCACTGGCCCCAGGCGAAGGGCGCGCCGACAGCCGAGGGCAGCAGCTGGGCCAGCGACGGAACGGCCTGGGCGCGCGTGAAGATGTCGCCCACGCCCGCGAACAGACCGTAGCTCACGAACAGCCCCACGGCCAGGAACGCCAGCAGCTTGAGCAGCGACTCGAAGGCAATCGCCGCGACCAGGCCCTCGTGGCGCTCGCTGGCGTCGAGGTGGCGCGCGCCGAACACCATGGTGAAGCCGGCCAGCACCAGCGCGAAGTACAGCGTGCTGTCGCGCCACCAGGGCCCGGGCGGCGGCAGCGCCTCGCCCAGCGGCACGGTCAGCAGGGCATAGCCGCCGGACACGGCCTTGAGCTGCAGCGCGATGTAGGGCAGGATGCCCACCACCGTGATCAGCGTAACCAGGCCCGCCAGCAGCGGGCTCTTGCCGTAGCGGCTGCCGATGAAGTCGGCGATCGAGGTGATGCGGTAGCTGCGCGCGATGCGGATCATCTTGCGCACCACCACCCAGGCCAGCACCATGGCCAGCGTGGGACCGAGGTAGATCGGCAGGAACCACGGGCCCGAGGAGGCGGCCCGCCCCACGCTGCCGAAATAGGTCCAGGCCGAGCAATAGACCGCCATCGACAGCGCATAGACCCAGGGGTTGGCGATGATGGAGCGGCCCTGGGCCGCGCGCCGGTCGCCGTAGAGGGCCACGGCAAACAGCCACAGCAGGTAGGCGAACGAGGTGCCGACGACCAGCGGGGCGGGCAGCATGGAGGCGCTCACTCGGGCATCCGCTCCACCAGCCAGCCCAGCGCCGCGATCAGCAGGCCCCAGAGCACGAACAGCGCGACGACGAACAGCGGCACGCCCCAGACCGTGAGGCCTAGGTTCCAGAGGGCCAGCAGGGGGAAGTTCAGCAGCAGCGCACCGCCGACGAACAGGGCCAGCAGGCGCTGGGCATCCAGTCGCTTGAACACGGTGTTCTCCTTGGCGGGCGGCGCCGGGGCCGCGGGGGCCTGAGCCGGATTGTGTCGGCGCGCCATCAGCTGTCAAGCCGGTAGTGCAGGCGCAGCTGCTGGCGGAAGCGCTTGATGATCAGCAGCGCGTCCTTCAGCAGGTCGCGGTCCAGCGTGCCCAGGCTGGACAGCGGCAGGAGGTTGTCGAGCGGCAGGCCCAGCTGCTTCTGGCGCAGGTGGTTGCGCAGCCTCAGGCCCATCAGGAAATGCAGCACCTCGACCAAGTCGCGCGCCAGGTCCTGCGCCAGCTGGCCGCGCGTCGCCAGGGCACGCAGCCTGGCCGCCGTGCCGACCTCGTCCAGCCGCGCCTCCAGCGCCAGCGCGCGTGCGCCGTGCACGATGGGGAAGGTGCCGAGCTTCTTGAGGTCGAAAGGCGGCTCCTCGCGCCCACCCAGCGCGGCCAGCCTTGCCCACCAGGGGCCCGCTTCGCTGAACTGCTCGATCGCCCCGACGAAGCGCGCGAAGAAGGCGTCGCTGCCGGCCAGGATGCGGTGCAGATGGTCCCTGGCCTCGCGCAGCAGGGCCGCGTCCCCCGCCACCGCCCGCGCGTCCATGAAGATGGCCAGGTTCAGCGGCCCCTCGGGCTCGGCGCCGTAGAGCCATTGCCTGATGCTGTCGCGAAAGCCGGCCAGCGGCTGGCACCAGAGCGGCCGCGTCAGCATGATCTCGCCCGGGCAGGGCGGGTAGCCCAGGTCGGTCAGGGCCTCGCTGAAACGCCGCACGCTCTGCGCGAGCTCGGGGCAGGCATAGCCGTCGCGCAGCAGCAGGGCATTGTCCTGGTCGGTCTTGAGCGCCTGCTCGCCGCGCCCTTCGCTGCCCATGACGAGCAGGCAGCTGTTGCGCACCAGCTCCGCCGGCGCGACGAAGGACCAGAGACGCGCAAAAATCTGCCGATTGAGCTCGCTCACGAGGCCGCAGATCAGCTCTATCCTGGCGCCGCCGCCCTGCAGCAGCGCGACCAGTCCGTCCACCTGCCGCGCGGCGGCCTTGAGCGCATCGAGCGAGCCGGCCTGCTCGACCTGCAGCGCGATCAGGTGCGAGTGGTTGGAGACGAAGCCCATCAGGTCGAGCTGGCTCAGCACCCCGAGGATCTCGTCGCCCTCGCGCACCAGCACGCGGTGCACGCGGTGGCGGATCATGGCCAGCAGGGCCTCGGAGAGCTCGGCGTCGGGCGGCAGCGCGACCAGGTCGAACTGCGCCACCTCGCGCACCGCGAGTTCCTGCGGCGGCACCCCGCGCAGCAGGGCGTCGCGCAGGTCGGTGGTCGTGAACATGCCGATGCGCTGCGCGCCGTCGCGCGCGTCGCGCACCAGCGCATGGGTCTGCCCCTGCTGCGCCAGCAGGCGGCACAGCGAGACCAGGTCCATCCCGCCGTCGACGACCAGGGGCTGGCGCAGGTAGGCGTCGCGCACCCGCACCATCATCAGCGAGAGGAACTCGCGGCTGCCGTGCAGCAGGGCCTGCTCGTCGGTGCCCAGGCGGTCGAAGGGCGGAGCGTCTAAACGGAAATCGTCTGGCACGGCGGCGTCCCGTCAAAAAAGGACTGCGGGCGGGGCTGCCGCAGTCCTTTCAGCTTAGCGCAGGCGCGGCAGCAGTGCCTGCGCCGCGGCCAGCCTCAGTGCCCCGAGGCGGCCTCGGCTCCGATGCCGGTCTCCGACCGCACCTGCTGCGCGAGGAAGCCGGCGCGGTCCCGGCGCGCCTGCGCGCCCCTGTCGAGCAGCGAGACCAGCCAGATGCCGACGAAGGCGAGGCTCATCGAGAACAGGGCCGGCGAGGCATAGGGGAACAGGGCCGAGCCCTTGGGATTGCCGAGCGTCGCTTCCCAGACCGAGGGCGAGACCACGGTCAGCACCACCGAGGAAATCAGGCCGAGAAAGCCGCCGACCACCGCCCCCTTGGTCGTGCAGTCCTTCCACAGCACCGACATGAACAGCACCGGGAAGTTGGCCGAGGCCGCGATCGCGAAGGCCAGCGAGACCATGAAGGCGATGTTCTGCTTCTCGAACACGATGCCCAGCGCGACCGCGAGCACGCCCAGCGCGATCGTGGTCATCTTCGAGATGCGCAGTTCGGACGCGCTGTCGGCCTTGCCCTGCTTGATCACCGTGGCGTAGAGGTCGTGCGAGACCGCCGAGGCGCCGGACAGTGTGAGGCCAGCCACCACCGCCAGGATCGTCGCGAAGGCCACGGCCGAGATGAAGCCCAGGAACACGTTGCCGCCCACCGCGTTGGCCAGGTGCACGGCCGCCATGTTGCCGCCGCCCACCAGGCCGCCCTTGGCGTCGAGGAACTGCGGGTTGGTCAGCACGAAGGTGATCGCGCCGAAGCCGATGATGAAGGTCAGCAGGTAGAAGTAGCCGATCCAGCCGGTGGCCCACATCACGGACTTGCGCGCCTCCTTGGCGCTGGGCACGGTGAAGAAGCGCATCAGGATGTGCGGCAGGCCGGCCGTGCCGAACATCAGCGCCATGCCGAAGCTGATCGCCGAGACCGGGTCCTTCACGAAGTTGCCCGGGCCCATGATGGACTGGCCGGCGGCGGCGGCCTGCTCGGGCGCCTGGCCCGCAGCGCCGGCCAGGCCGGCCTTGATCTCGACCGCCTTGGCGAACATGGCCTCGGGGCTGAAGCCGAACTGCCACAGCACCATGAAGGCCATGAACGAGGCGCCGCCGAGCAGCAGGCAGGCCTTGATGATCTGCACCCAGGTGGTCGCCGTCATGCCGCCGAACAGCACGTAGACCATCATCAGCGCGCCGACGATGACCACCGCCATCCAGTACTCGAGGCCGAACAGCAGCTTGATCAGCTGGCCGGCGCCGACCATCTGCGCGATCAGGTAGAAGGCCACGACGACCAAGGTACCGGAGGCCGCGAAGATGCGCACCGGCGTCTGCTTGAAGCGGAACGCCGCCACGTCGGCGAAGGTGAACTTGCCGAGGTTGCGCAGCCGCTCGGCCATCAGGAAGGTGATGACCGGCCAGCCGACCAGGAAGCCGATCGAGTAGATCAGGCCGTCGAAGCCGCTGGCCATCACGGCCGCGGAAATGCCGAGGAAGGAGGCCGCCGACATGTAGTCGCCGGCAATCGCGAGGCCGTTCTGGAAGCCGGTGATACCGCCGCCGGCGGTGTAGAAGTCGGCCGCGGACTTGGTCCTGGCCGCCGCCCACTTGGTGATGAACAGCGTGCCGATCACGAACACGCCGAACATGCCGATCGCGGTCCAGTTGGTGGCCTGCTTCTGCGCCTGGCCCAGGTCTGCGCCGGCCGCCCAGGCGGCCGAAACGCCGCACAGGGCGAGCAGGGCCAGCAGGCGTCGTGCGGTATCGGTGTTGCGGCTCATTTCAGCGCTCCCTTGACCACGGCGTCGGTGAGGTCGTCGAACTCGCGGTTGGCGCGCCTGACGTAGAAGGCGGTGATCACGATCGTGAAGACGATGACGCCGAAGCCGATCGGAATCCCTATGGTCATGACACCCGCACCGAGCTTTTGCGAGAGGAAGGGCTTGTTGAAGGCCACCAGCAGGATGAAGCCGTAGTACACGACCATCATGGCCAGGGTCAGCCACCAACCCAGGCTGGAACGCCTGGTCTTGAGCTCCTGGTATTTCGGATTGCTGACAATCCGTTGAACCACATCGTCTTCCATATCGTCTCCATTGGTGATCTGGGACCGAAGGCTACGTGAAGCCACTTACCCTGTGCTTACCAAGGAACGAGTCAATATGCAGGGCCAGGCGGCGTGGTGCGCCCAGACGGTAACAGCTTGCGGTCCGGACGTAAACCCGGCAACGGCCCTGCCGGGTTCAGTAGCCGCGCGCCGGATCGACGATGCCGGCGATGGGCTCGCCGCGCTCGAGCGTCGCGATCTTGCCCGCGATCTGGGCAATGCTTTCCTCGCGCAGCGTGCGCGCCGAGGTGTGCGGCGTGACCGTGATCTTCGGATGGGTCCAGAACGGGTGGCCGGCCGGCAGCGGCTCGGTGCGGAACACGTCGAGCGTGGCGCCGGCCAGCTGGCCGCTGTCGAGCAGCGCGATCAGGTCCTCATCCACCAGGTGGGCGCCGCGCGCCACGTTGATCAGGTAGCCCCCGGGCTTGAGGCGCGAGAGCGTGGCGCGGTTCAGGATGCCCTCGGTCTCGGGCGTGAGCGGCAGCAGGTTGACCAGCACGCGGCTGGCGGCGAGGAAGTCGTCGAACTGCGCCGGGCCGGCAAAGCAGCGAACGTCGTCCAGCGCCTTGGGCGAGCGGCTCCAGCCCATGACCGGGAACTCGAACACGCGCAGCGCGCGCGCCACGCGCTCGCCGAGCACGCCCAGGCCCATGACGCCGACGGGGAAGTCGGCCCGCGCACGCGGCTTGCGGTAGGACCACTTGCCCTGTTTGACATCGGCCTCGTAACCGTCGAATTCGCGAAAATGTCGGATCACGGCGTGGCAGACATACTCGGCCATCTGCACCGACATGCCCGCATCGTCGAGGCGCACCACCTGGGCGCCCGGCGGCAGGCGCAGCAGCATCAGCGCGTCGACGCCGGCGCCGATGTTGAACAGCGCCTTGAGCTGCGGCTGCTCGTCGAGAAAGGCCTGGGGCGGGGCCCAGACCACGGCGTAGTCGGCCGGCGCGGCGCCGGGCTGCCAGAGTTCGACCAAGGCCTCGGGCAGAGCCGCGCGCAGGCCGGCCAGCCAGGGCTCGGCCTTGGTATCGGTACAGCAGAAAGTGATCTTCATGGGCGCCGAGCGTAGCCGCTTTCGCGCGGCTGAGCCGTCATTCGGAAGACAGCTTGAGCAGCTCCGCCCCCTCGGCCACCTGGTCGCCGGGCGCGTAGAGCAGCTCGGCCACGGTGCCGTCGGCCGGCGCGGCGATGGTGTGCTCCATCTTCATGGCCTCGAGCACCGCGAGCGGCTGGCCCTTCTTGACGATGTCGCCGGGCTTGACCGCGAACGAGACCACCTTGCCCGGCATGGGCGCCGTCAGGCGCCCACCCTCGGCATGGGTCTCGCCCGCATGGGCCAGGGCGTCGAGCTCGACGATCTGGGTCGCGCCGAGCGCGCAGAACACATGGACCACCTCGTCCTGCTGCCAGGTCTGCACAGTCTGGCGCTGGCCGGCGAACTGCAGGTCGATGCCATCGGCCAAGGCGCTGAAGACCAGCGGGCCGCGCGTCTCGCCCAGGGCCAGGGTGAGCGCGCCGCCATGGCCGTAGATCAGCTTGGCGGTCAGGGCCTGGCCCTGGAACTCGAAGTCAAAGCGCCGCCTGGCCTGGCCGTGCGAGCGCCAGCCATCGCGCCGGCTGAAGGGGTCGGCGCCCTCGGCCGCGCGCTCGGCCAGCAGGGTCTGGGCCACGGCGGCGGCCACGGCCAGGTTCAGGCCCAGCTTCTCCTGCTTGAACAGCACCGCCTGCTCGCGCGGGATCAGCGCCGTGTCCAGGTCGGCCTCGGCAAAGGAGCGGCTGGCCACCACATGGCGCAGGAACTGCACATTGGTCGCCAGGCCCACGATGCGGGTCTGCGCCAGCGCCTCGTCGAGCCGGGCCAGCGCCTGCTCGCGCGTGTCGCCATGCACGATGAGCTTGGCCACCATGGAGTCGTAGAAGGGGCTGATCGCGTCGCCCTCGCGCACGCCGTCGTCGATGCGCACCGCGCCGCGGGCAAAGCTGGTGCAGGCCGGCTTGCGGTAGACGGACAGCCGGCCGGTGGCCGGCAGGAAGTTGTTGTCGGGGTTTTCGGCGCAGATGCGCGCCTCGATCGCGTGGCCGGTGATGCGCAGCTGCTCCTGCGCGCAGGGCAGCGCCTCGCCCGCCGCCACGCGCAGCTGCCATTCGACCAGGTCCTGGCCGGTGATGGCCTCGGTGACCGGGTGCTCGACCTGCAGCCGCGTGTTCATCTCCATGAAATAAAAATGCATCTCGCCGCGCTCGCGCTGCTCGACGATGAACTCCACCGTGCCCGCGCCCACGTAGCGCACGGCGCGCGCCGCGGCCACGGCGGCCAGGCCCATCTGCTGGCGCATCTCGGCCGTCATGCCGGGCGCCGGCGCCTCCTCCAGCACCTTCTGGTGGCGGCGCTGCACCGAGCAGTCGCGCTCGAACAGGTAGACGTAATTGCCATGTTGATCGCCGAACACCTGAATCTCGATGTGGCGCGGGCGCTGCACGTATTTCTCGATCAGCACCGCGTCGTCGCCGAAGCTGTTGATGGCCTCGCGCTTGCAGGAGGCGAGCGCGGCCTCGAAATCCTCGGCCTTGTCGACCGCGCGCATGCCCTTGCCGCCGCCGCCGGCGCTGGCCTTGATCAGCACCGGGTAGCCGATGCGGTTGGCCTCGGCGCGCAGCAGCTCGGCGTCCTGGTTGGCGCCGTGGTAGCCCGGCACCAGGGGCACGCCGGCCTTCTCCATCAGCTGCTTGGACTCGGCCTTCAGGCCCATGGCCGAGATGGCCGAGGCCGGCGGGCCGATGAAGACCAGGCCGGCCTCGGCGCAGGCCTGGGCGAAGGCCTCGTTCTCGCTGAGGAAGCCGTAGCCCGGGTGGATGGCCTCCGCGCCCGTGGCCTTGGCGGCCGCTATGATGCGCTCCCAGCGCAGGTAGCTGTCCTTGGGCGCCGAGCCGCCGATGTGCACGGCCTCGTCGCAGGCGCTCACATGCTTGGCGTGCTCGTCGGCATCGGAATAGACGGCCACGGTGCGAATCGCCATGCGGCGCGCCGTTGCCGCCACCCTGCAGGCGATTTCGCCGCGGTTGGCAATGAGTATCTTCTTGAACATGGTGTGTCTCCCGCGGCTCATCGCCTGTGCACGCTGCGCGTGCCATGCAATCTGGTGAGCGCATCACATGCGCTACGCGCATATGAGCGCTCCCCCGCGCAAGCGCGAACGCCGCGGTTGGCAATCAGAATTTTCTTGAACATGTGGTCTCCGTTCCCTCAGGCCAGCCAGCCCGGTTTGCGCTTTTGCAGGAAGGCCTGCACGCCCTCCTTGCCCTCGGCGCTGGCGCGTATGTCGGCGATGCCCTCGACCGTGCTGGCGATCAAGGGCGCGTCGATCTCGCGCCCCGCCACCTGCTGCACCAGGCGCTTGGCCTCACGCACGGCGTTGGGGCTGGCGCCCACCAGGGCCTGGGTCAGCTCGGCCAGCTTGGCGTCCAGCGCCTCGGCCGGCACCAGCTCGTGCACCAAGCCTATGCGCAGCGCCTCGGCCGCCGAGAAGCGCTCGGCCGTCAGGAAGTAGCGCTGGGCCGCGCGCGCGCCCATGGCGCGGATCACGTAGGGGCTGATGGTGGCGGGGATCAGGCCCAGCTTGACCTCGCTGAGGCAGTAGTTGGCGCTGTCCACGCTGACGGCCATGTCGCAGGCCGCGACCAGGCCCATGCCGCCGGCGAACACGTCGCCCTGCACCCGGGCGATGGTCGGCTTGGGGCAGTCGTGGATCACGCGCAGCATCTCGGCGAGCTTGCCGGCGTCGGCCAGGTTCTGCTCGCGCGTGTAGTCGGCCATGCGCCGCATCCAGTTCAGGTCGGCGCCGGCGCAAAAGGCTGGGCCGTTGGCCGCGAGCACGATGGCACGCACCTCGGTGCGCGCGCCCAGCGCGCCGAAGGCCTGGGTCAGCTCGGCGATAACCTCGTCGTTGAAGGCATTGCGCACCTCGGGGCGGTTCAGCGTGAGCTGGGCCACGCCGCCGGATTCGGAGAGGGTCAGGTATTGCATGGCTTACATCCGGAAGACGCCGAACTTGGTATCGGGAATCGGCGCGTTGAGCGTGGCCGACAGGCCCAGGGCCAGCACGCGGCGCGTGTCGGCGGGGTCGATCACGCCGTCGTCCCAGAGCCGGGCCGTGGCGTAGTAGGGATGGCCCTGGTCCTCGTACTGGCGGCGGATCGGGGCCTTGAAGGCCTCCTCCTCCTCGGCGCTCCAGGCGCCCCCCTTGGCCTCGATGCCGTCGCGCTTGACCGTGGCCAGCACGCTGGCCGCCTGCTCGCCGCCCATGACCGAGATGCGCGCGTTGGGCCACATCCAGAGGAAGCGCGGCGAGTAGGCGCGGCCGCACATGCCGTAGTTGCCGGCGCCGAAGCTGCCGCCGATGATGATGGTGAACTTCGGCACCGCGGCGGTGGCCACGGCCGTGACCATCTTGGCGCCGTTGCGCGCGATGCCCTCGTTCTCGTACTTGCGCCCGACCATGAAGCCGGTGATGTTCTGCAGGAACACCAGCGGGATCTTGCGCTGGCAGCACAGCTCGATGAAATGCGCGCCCTTGAGCGCCGACTCGGAGAACAGGATGCCGTTGTTGGCGATGATGCCGACCGGCATGCCCTCGATGCGCGCGAAGCCGCAGACCAGGGTGGTGCCGAAGCGGGGCTTGAACTCGTGCAGCTCGCTGCCGTCGACGATGCGCGCGATGATCTCGCGCACGTCGAAGGGCTTGCGCGTGTCGGTGGGGATCACGCCGTAGAGCTCCTCGGCCGCGAACTTCGGTGCCACGGGTTCGTGGGTGGCGATGGGCGGCTGCTTGCGCGCGTTGAGGTTCTTCACCGCCTGGCGCGCCAGCGCCAGCGCATGCAGGTCGTTCTGCGCCAGGTGGTCGGCCACGCCCGACAGGCGGGTGTGCACGTCGCCGCCGCCGAGGTCCTCGGCCGTGACCACCTCGCCGGTGGCGGCCTTCACCAGCGGCGGGCCGCCCAGGAAAATCGTGCCCTGGTTCTTGACGATGATGGTCTCGTCGCTCATGGCCGGCACGTAGGCGCCGCCGGCCGTGCAGCTGCCCATGACCACCGCGATCTGGGCGATGCCCTGGGCGCTCAGGTTGGCCTGGTTGTAGAAGATGCGCCCGAAATGGTCGCGGTCGGGAAAGACCTCGTCCTGGTTCGGCAGGTTGGCGCCGCCCGAGTCGACCAGGTAGATGCAGGGCAGGCGGTTCTGCTGCGCCACCTCCTGCGCGCGCAGGTGCTTCTTCACCGTGACGGGATAGTAGGTGCCGCCCTTCACCGTCGCGTCGTTGCAGACGATCATGCAGTCCACGCCCTCGACCCGGCCTATGCCGGCGATCAGGCCGGCGCTGGGTGCGTCGTTGTGGTACATGTTGAGCGCGGCCAGCGGCGCGAGCTCGAGGAAGGGCGTGCCGGGGTCGAGCAGCATCTGCACGCGGTCGCGCGGCAGCAGCTTGCCGCGCGCTTGGTGCTTGGCGCGTGCGGCCTCGCCGCCGCCCTCGGCCACCTTGGCGACCTGGGCGCGCAGGTCCTCCACCAGGGCGCGCATGGCATTGGCGTTGGCCTGGAACTCGGCCGAGCGGGAATTGAGCTGGGTGTCTAGGGTGGTCATGCCGTCTTGTCTTCCTCCAGCCCGAGCTGGTCTTTCATCGCTTCACGGATCTTGAACTTCTGGATCTTGCCGGTCACCGTCATCGGGAAGCCGGCGACGAATCGAATGTAGCGGGGCACCTTGTAGTGCGCAATCCGGCCCTGGCAGAAGGCGCGGATCTCGTCCTCTTCCAACGTCTCGCCGGGGCGCGCGACGATCCAGGCGCAGAGCTCCTCGCCGTACTTCCTGTCGGGCACGCCGACCACCTGCACGTCCTGCACCTTGGGGTGGCGGTAGAGGAACTCCTCGATCTCGCGCGGGTAGATGTTCTCGCCGCCGCGTATCACCATGTCCTTGATGCGGCCCACGATGTTGACGTAGCCCTCAGCGTCCATGGTGGCCAGGTCGCCGGTATGCATCCAGCCCTCGGTATCGATGGCCTCGCGGGTCTTCTCGGCGTCGTCCCAGTAGCCGTGCATCACCGAGTAGCCGCGCGTGCAGAGCTCGCCGGCCTGGCCGTACGGCACGATGGCGCCGCTCTCGGGGGCTACGATCTTGACCTCCAGGTGCGGCTGCACCCGGCCCACGGTGGACACGCGCTTG
Source organism: Ramlibacter sp. 2FC (assembly GCF_005503345.1). Classification (NCBI taxonomy): domain Bacteria; kingdom Pseudomonadati; phylum Pseudomonadota; class Betaproteobacteria; order Burkholderiales; family Comamonadaceae; genus Ramlibacter; species Ramlibacter sp. 2FC. Next base: position 30,786 of record NZ_SCMM01000034.1, on the reverse strand, counting down.
GGAAGCGGCGTGTCGGTGGCGCTCTGGCAGCTGACCGGGCTGGTCTCGGTCATGCCGTAGGCGATGGTGACCTCGGCCATGTGCATGTCGACGATCACGCGCTTCATGACCTCGATCGGGCAGGGCGAGCCGGCCATGATGCCGGTGCGCAGCGTAGCGAGATCGAACTCCTTGAAGCGCGGGTGGTCGAGCTCGGCGATGAACATGGTGGGCACGCCGTGCAGGGCCGTGCATTTCTCGTCCTGCACGGTCTGCAGCACCGTGAGCGCGTCGAAGCCGTCGCTCGGGTAGACGATGGTCGCGCCATGCGTGAGGCAGGCCAGGTTGCCCAGCACCATGCCGAAGCAGTGGTAGAGCGGCACCGGGATGCAGAGGCGATCGGCCGGCGTGAGCTTCATGGCCTCGCCGATGAAGAAGCCATTGTTCAGCACGTTGCGGTGGGTCAGCGTGGCGCCCTTGGGGAAGCCCGTGGTGCCGCTGGTGAACTGGATGTTGATCGGATCATCGGCTTTAAGCTGGCGGACCAGCTCGGCCAGGCGCGGGTCCTGCGCGTCGCCGCGGGCCAGCAGCTCGGAAAAGCGCAGCAGGCCGGGCTGCTCGTCCCCCTGCCCCGCCTCGTCGATCCAGACCACGGTGTGCAGCTGCGGCAGGCGGGCCGCGGCCAGCTGGCCGGGCTGGGCCTGGGCCAGCTCGGGCGCCAGCTCGCGCAGCAGCCCCAAGTAGTCGCTGGTCTTGAAGCGCGCCATGGTCACCAGGGCCTTGCAGCCCACCTTGTTGAGCGCGTACTCGAGTTCGGCCGTGCGGTAGGCCGGGTTGATGTTGACCAGGATCAGGCCGGCCTTGGCCGTGGCCAGCTGCATCAGCAGCCATTCGGCGTTGTTGTGCGACCAGATGCCCACGCGTTCGCCCGGCGCCAGGCCCAGCCCCAGCAGGGCACTGGCCAGGCGATTCGCCTCGGCCTGCAATTCACGGTAGCTGTAGCGCCGCCCCTGGTGCCGGCTGACCAGGGCCTCGTGCCCGGGCTGGCGCGCCACCATGGCGTCGAAGAACTCGCCTATGGTCTGCTCGATCAGCGGCGGCTCGGTGGCGCCGCGCGCCAGGCTCAGGGCAGCCTGGTCCGAGGGGGGTTGCGTCATGTCTGTCTCCATGCGGGCCATTGGTTGTGAAGCCGGATTGGCCGTCAAGCATAGAGGGAGGGCCGGGTTCGTGGCGGTCAGGGAGGTTGCAGATCCTGCCAGTCAGGCGCATAGCCCTAGGTCCGACACCCTCGTCAACCAGGGGCGACTCGGGCCTCGGTCAGCAACTGCGACACCTTTCCAGCGATAGTCGCGCTTTTCCTTCAAAACGAGCTTGCAGGCAGCCCCCTGGAGCGATGGGGTATCGGGATCGTTTGTACGACCTAAAGCTGCACAGAGAGTTGCCAGTTCATTGACTTGGTTCGCGCCAAGATTTCAGGGACGGTCGATCAGCGCCAGCGCAGGTACTCCACCGGCACCTCGCCGTTCCCTTCCTTGAATGCACGCGTGAAACTCTTCTCGCTGCGAAAGCCCACCGCCAGCGCCACCGGCTTGATCGGGCGGCTGCTGCGGCGCAGGGCCTGCATGGCCTGGTCGCGAAGCGCCTCGTTGATCGAAGTTGCCGTCACGCAGCCTTCTGCGGCACGAATCGCACCTGAAGGTCGCAGCCCACGGCCTGCGCATACCTGTTGAGCGTTGCGAGCGATGGCGCATGCTTGCCGGCCGACTCGAGGCGCGATACGGCGCTCTTGGTCGTTCCCATCCGCTCGGCCACGGCGTCTTGCGTCAGCCCCGCGCGGGCGCGCGCCTTGAGCATTTGATTGGCGACTTCATACTCGAGGGCAAGGGCATCGTACGCTTCGACGAAACCCTTGCGCTTGGCCGCATTGGCAAGGAATTCCTGGTGGTTGTGCCGCACGGGCTTAAATTTCAGGTCAGACATCTGACACCTCCTTCATGCGCTTGCGCGCAAGCTTCAGTTCTCGATCAGGCGTTTGCTGTGACTTCTTGATGAAGGCATGGAGCACGACGACCCGCTTGCCAACGAGAAAGCAGTAGAACGCTCTGCCGATGCCGGAGCGGCCGCGGGGCCGAAGCTCGAACAAGCCATCGCCAAAGGCCCGTGAGTGCGGGAGTCGCAACTTGGCCCATGCGCCGCAAGAAGTTCGACCAGGCGGGCGTAGTCGGCGAGAACGTCCACGGGCCACGACTCGATTTCATGAAGCACGCGCGCATGAAAATACTCGATCTCGTAGGGCATGTCGGCATGTTAGCAAATATGAGAACATCCTGCAGGGGTGCGGGAACGGAGTCGTGACGATTTAGCCCCTTCGACTCAGCGGTGGACAGCGTCGGACTCGTCCATCGCGCCGTCAATACCCGCTGCCGCCCTGCGCCGGTACTCCACCGGCGCCTCCCCCGTCCATTCCTTGAACGCACGCGAGAAACTCTTCTCGCTGCGAAAGCCCACCGCCAGCGCCACCTGCTTGATCGGGCGGCTGCTGCGGCGCAGGGCCTGCATGGCCTGGTCGCGGCGCACCTCGTCCTTGAGCGCCTGCAGGCTGGCGCCCTCCTCCTGCAGCTGGCGGTGCAGGGTGCGCGCCGACATGGCCAGGGCCGTGGCCAGGGCCTCGGCGCTGGCGGCGCCGGGCTGGCTGTGCAGCAGGGCGCGCACGCGCTGCACCAGCAGGCGGTCGCGCCGGTAGGGGCGCACGATCAGCGACAGGGCCTGGGGCAGCATGGCGTTCAGGGCCGCCTCGTCGCGGCGCAGCGGCATGGCCAGGTAGCGCGCGTCGAAGCGCAGGCGGGCCTCGCTGCCGCCGCCGGCAAACTGCACCGGCCCGGGAAACAGCAGCGCATAGACCGCGGCATGGGGCGGCGCGGCATAGGGCAGGCTGAGGTCTTGCAGCGGCATGCGCGAGTCGATCAGCCAGCAGGCGATGCCGTGCAGGTTGCGCAGCAGGGTGACGAAGCAGAACTCGCGCGCGGCCGGGTTCACGCCCATGTCGCTCAGCGTGACGGTGGCGAGACCGCCCTGCACGGACAGACCCAGCTCCACATCGGGTGTGAGCAGGCCGTGGTGGCGGCACCAGCGGCGCAGGGCCACGCCCAGCGTGGGCGCGGAGAGCGAGGCGCGCAGCAGCATGCCGTAGCTGCCCCAGGGCAGCTTGCGCGAGAACCAGCCCAGGGCCTCGTCGTCGAGCTCGCGCATGGCCTGGGCGGCCAGCTGCTCGAGCTGGCGCGAGGTCACGCCGCCTTCCGCCTGCCGCAACAGGGCCGGCGCGATCTGCGCGCGCGCCAGCGCCGGGCCGGGGTCGGCGCCGTATTTCTCGTAGGCCGTGAGCAGCATGCGCACGAAGGCCAGCGGGGTAGCCGAAACGGGCTTCATGGAGCGCAGTTTAGTGGCAGCATCGGCACCCATGCTGGCCGCACATGTGGCACCCGGGCGCCTAGACTGCGCAGAAAACACCCCGCCATGATCACACTTCACCACTGCATGAGCGCCCGCTCGTTTCGTCCCCTGTGGATGCTCGAGGAACTGGGCCTGCCCTACACGCTGAAAATGCTGCCCTTCCCGCCGCGGGCCCTGGCGCGGGACTACCTGGCCATCAACCCGCTGGGCACGGTGCCGCTGCTGGAGGACGGAGGGCTGCGCATGACCAAGTCGGCCGCGATCTGCCACTACCTCGTGGCGCGGCAGGCCCCCACCCCGCTGAACGTAGAGGTGAGCGAGCCCGACTTCGGCCGCTGGCTCAACTGGCTGCATTTCGGCGAGGCCACGCTGACTTTTCCGCAAACCCTGGTGCTGCGCTATGCGCGCTTCGAGCCCGCACGTGGGCTGCAGGCGGTGGCCGACGACTACACGCGCTGGTTCCTGGCCCGGTTGCGCGTGCTGGACGGCGCACTGGCAGAGCAGCCGTTTCTCTGCGCGGGGCGCTTCACCGCGGCCGACGTCTCGGTGGGCTACGCGCTGATGCTCGCTGAGCATCTGGGGCTGGAGCCGCGCTTCTCGCCCGCGGTGCGCGACTACTGGCAGCGCTTGAAAAGCCGCGAGGCGTTTCAGCGCGCGCTGGCTGCCCAGTGGCAGGCGGCCGCGGATCAGGGCGTGTCCACCGTGCCGGCGCCCGACACGCGCCCTCCCGGCTGAAACCGAACCCGAGGGAACGCCCCATGCTCATTCCCGAAGAGACCAGCACCCTGGGCGAGGCCTTTTTCCAGGCTGTCGCCCTCTGGCCGGACCAGGCGCTGATCAGCGCACCGGCCAACGACGCGCGCAACTACCTGCCGCAGGGGCAGGACTACAGTTACCGCGACACGGGCGCCCAGGTGCGCCGCCTGATGCAGCAGTACGCGGATGCCGGCTGGGGGTGTGCACACCGCATCGGCCTGCTGCTGGAAAACCGGCCCGAGCATTTCTTTCACAAGCTGGCCATGAATGCGCTGGGCGCCTGCTGCGTGCCGATCAACGCCGACTACCGCGCGCGCGAGCTGGCCTACCTGATAGACCACGCGGCGCTGGACCTGGTCGTCGTGCTGTCGGACCGCGTGGCGCAGCTGCAGGAAGCCCTGGCCCTGGCGGCGCGACGGCCTCATGTCGTGGTGCTCGAAGACTTTGCGCGCGCGGTTCCGGCCGCACTGCGCCCGGCCGCGCCGGACCAGGTCAGCGCGCAGACGCCGGCCAGCATTCTCTACACCTCGGGCACGACCGGCCGGCCCAAGGGCTGCGTGTTGTCGCACCGCTATGAGCTGGCGGCAGGCCATTGGTATGCCACGCGCGGGGGCTTGGCAAGCCTGCGCGACGCGCAGGAGCGCCTGTACAACCCGCTGCCGCTGTTCCACGTCAGCGCGTCCGTCCTTTCGTTCTACGCGATGATGCTGACCGGCAACTGCCAGGTGCAGACTGACCGCTTTCAGCCCTCGCGCTGGTGGACCGAGATCAGGTCCTCCGGCGCGACCATCGTGCACTACCTCGGTGTCGTGGTGCAGCTGCTGATGGCCCAGCCGCCCACGCAGCAGGACCGCGAGCACGCGGTGCGCTTCGGCCTCGGTGCGGGCGTCGAGCCGCAACTGCACGCGATGTTCGAGCAGCGTTTCGGCTTTCCGCTGCTGGAGATCTGGGGCATGACCGAAATGGTCCGGGCGCTGGTGGACAACATGGCGCCGCGCCAGGTCGGCACCCGGACCTTCGGTCGGGCGGTGCCGGGCGTGGAGGTCCGGGTGGTCGACGACCAGGGCCGCGACCTGGCCGATGGCGAGGCCGGCGAGATGCTGGTGCGCCATTCGGCCCAGACACCGCGCAAGGATTTCTTTTCGGGCTACCTCGACGACGAGGTTGCGACCGAGGCCGCCTGGGAGGGCGGCTGGTTCCACACCGGCGACATCGTGACGCGCCATGCCGATGGCATGCTGCGCTTCGTCGAAAGGCGCAAGAACATCATCCGCCGCTCGGGCGAGAACATCGCCCCGGCCGAGATCGAGGCCCTGCTGCAAACCCATCCGCTGGTGCGGCAGGTGGCCGTGCTCGCGGTGAAGGACGAATTGCGCGAAGAGGAAGTACTGGCCTGCGTCGCACTGAACGGCCCCGCGCCCGCGGACCCGGCATCGCGTCTGGCCACGGCGCAGGCGCTGTTCGACTTCTGCAACAGCCAGCTGGCCTACCACAAGGTGCCGGGCTGGTTCTGGATCACCGACGCCATCCCTGCGACGGCGACGCAGAAGATACAGAAGCACAGCATTTTTGCGCCGGGCACCGACCCGCGCGAGCTGCCGGGCATGGTCGACCTGCGCGCGCGCAAGAAGCGGGCGACGCGCAGCTGAGCAGGAGCTCAGAGCCCCAGCAGGGCCGGCAGCTCGGCCATGTCGGTGAAGACCTGGGCCGCGCCGGCCGCGCGCAGGGCCTCGGGCGCGCCATGGCCGAAGGGCGAGGGGCTGTAGCCGTAGACCGTGGCGCCGGCGGCCCGGCCGGCGGTGACGCCGGTCACCGTGTCCTCGACCACGGCGCAGCGCGCAGGCGCCACGCCCAGGGCCCGGGCGGCGGCCAGGTAGACGTCGGGCGCGGGCTTGGAGCGCGGCATCTCGTGGCCGCTGAAGATGCGGCCCTCGAAATAAGGCCGCAGCCCCACCTTGGCCAGCTGCATCTCGACCTTGTGGCGATCGGCCCCCGAGGCGCAGGCGATGCGCCCGGCCACGGCCTCGTGCACGGCGTGCACGGCCGCCAGGGCACCGTCGATGGCGCCGAGCCGCGCCTCGAGCGCGGCGTTGCGGCGCGCGTAGAAGGCGCGCATCCAGTCCTCGGTCAGCGGCTGGCCGGTGTGGGCCTCGATGGCGGCGCGCTCGTCGCGCACGGCCTTGCCGATGAAGAAGCGCATGCAGGCCTCGGCGCTCATGGCCCAGCCGCGCTCTTCGAGCATGTCGCGCAGCACGCCATTGGTGATGGGCTCGCTGTCGACAAGCACGCCGTCGCAGTCGAACAGTACGGCCTGGAAACTCATGACTTCCCCTTGGCACGGGGGCGATCAGCGGGGCGGAAGGTATAGGGCATCGGAGGCGTTGGGTAACGGCTATTCGTAATGCGACCACATGCGCAGCACCTTGACCACATGGACGTCGGGCAGAACCTGGTACACCAGCCGGTGCTGGATGTTGATGCGCCGGGAATAGGCTCCCGCCAGGTCGCCCACCAGCTTCTCGTAAGGGGGCGGGTTCTGGAAGGGGTTTTCCTGGAGGATGGCGAGCAGCTCTTGCGCCCTGCCCTTCAAGCCGCTGGCCGCGAGTTTCTGGGCATCCTTCTGGGCGTGTTTCGCAAAGACCAGCCGCCAGCTCACCAGTCGAGCTCCGTGGCGCAGTTGGCCACGGGCTCAGCCATGCCTTCACGGATGGATTCGCGCATGCCGGGCACCGAGAGCAGGTACAGCGTTTCCTGAATCGCCTGCCAGTCCTGCTCCGACACCAGCACGGCGCTGCCGCGCTTGCCGGAAATGGTGATGGGCTGATGCGACTCGGCGGCCTGGTCGATCAGTCGGTACAGGTTGGCGCGCGCCTCGCTGGCGGTGAGTGTGCGTTGCATGGAAGACCTCGAAGCATTGAAGCGTACGCTTTTTAGTACGCGAAGTCAATCTGCAGGCGGGAAGACAGTTGGCCGCATCAGAACTGGTCGCCGTCGACGTAGTACCAGCGCCCGCCCTCGCGCACGAAGCGGCTGCGCTCGTGCAGGCGCACGGCGCGGCCGGCCTCGCGAAAGCGCGCGACGAACTCGACCTCGGCGTGGTCCGCGTCGATCTGGCGGTGGCTGCGCACCTCGAGGCCCAGCCATTTGGCAGCAGGGTCCAGCGTCAGCTCGGACGGGCGGGTGCTGGCGTGCCAGCTGGCCAGCAGGTCATCGCGCCGGCCCAGCACGAAGGCGCTGTAGCGCGAGCGCATCAGGCTCTCGGCGTCGGGCGCCGGCTGGTCTTGCTCGAGGTAGCGGCCGCAACAGGCGGTGTAAGCCAGGGCACGGCCCTTGGTGTCGCGCCGACCGCAGGGGCACAAGACAGGGGCAGGCGAGGACATGGGGTCAGACTTTCTTCGTCAACGGTGCAGGATGGCCAGACGGCCCGGCAGACTTCTCGCCTTGAGCCGCCCACCACATCGACAGCGGCACCGCCCACAGTCCGCCGCCAAACGGCACGAGCTCGCGCCCGGTATAGAGCACGATGCCGCGCTGGAAGATGGCAGGCTCGGTTTCCCGCAGATGGCGCAGGCCCTTGAAATCCTTGCCGTCCACCGTGGCGCTGGCCTTGACTTCGATGCCGGTGATCCGGCCCAACGGGTTTTCCAGCACGAAGTCCACTTCCACGTCGGTCTGCGTGCGGTAATGCCACAGCGACAGCCGCTGCGCAGAAAACGCCAGATGCTTGAGCAGCTCGCTCAGCACCAGCGTCTCCACCACGCCGCCGGGCAGGCCGGGCTGGGCCAGCAGGCTTTCGGCCGAAGCTCCCTGCAAATGGTTGAGCAGCCCCGTGTCGGGCAGGTAGACCTTGGGCGCCTTGACCAGGCGCTTGCCGGGATTGCGCTCCCACGACGACACCCGCACCACGAGGAACAGCATTTCCAGCAGGGCGAAGTAGCGCTTGAGCGTGGTTTGCGGCAGGCCGGCCGCTCGGCCCAGTTCGGCAAAATTCAGCAAGCTGCCGCTGCGGGTGGCCAGCAGGCGCAACAGGTTGGGCACCTCGGTCAGCTGTGCGATGTTGGCGAGTTCGCGCACATCGCGCTGCATGATGGTCTGCAGATAGCTGTCGAACCACGCCACGCGCCGGCGTGCGCTGCCGCGGGCCACCGCGTCGGGATAGCCGCCCTCGACCAGGCGGGTGACCAGTGCCTCCCGCTCGCAGGCGGGTACCCGCAGGTCGGCCCAATCGCCGTTGAACAGCCAGTCGGCCCGGTTGAACGCAGGGCTGTCCGCCAATTCGGCGCTGGACAAGGGCCACAGCGACAGCAGTTCCATGCGCCCCGCCAGCGAGTCGGCCAGCCCCGGCAGCAGCAACACGTCGGCCGACCCCGTGAGCAGGAAGCGGCCAGGCAGCCGCTGCCGGTCCACCGCCGCCTTGATGGCCAGGAACAATCCGGGGGCACGTTGTACTTCGTCCAGGGTGACTGGGCCCGGCAATCCGTTGATGAACCCTGCCGGGTCGCGTTGTGCCGCGTGCAGCACGGCTGTGTCGTCCAGCGTGAGGTACTGACGGGCAGGCTTGCCCGCCTGTGCGGCGGCCACGGCCTGCACCAAGGTGCTTTTGCCGCTCTGGCGTGCACCGTTGACCACGACCACGGGCGTGTCCAGCAGCGCATCCTGCAGCAAGGGGGCCATGTGTCGTGCGTACATGGCCTTATTTTATTTCGAAATTCAACCAACAGACGGTTGAAATTCATCCACTTAATGGACGAATTTCAGAACATGCGCGAACACCTCAACAGTGTGCGCACGCCCGCCCGGCCGCGCCACGAAACGCATCGTCTTCCGCCCCTCACTTCCAGCACTCGACCAGCACGGTGAAGCCCCTGGCCTTCTCGGCGATCTCGGTCGGCGCCAGGGCCGGGGCGTTGCCGGCCACGGTGTAGCTCACGCCGTTGGCGTCGAGGAAGCCGCGCAGCACCTGGGCGTTGATCGCGAAGTTGACGTTCTGCGGGATGTCGCCGGTCAGGCGCGCCATGTTCAGCGCGTTCAGCTTGGAGACCACCACGCCGATCAGGTTGCCGGCGGCGTCTAGCATGGGCCCGCCGCTGTTGCCGGGCTGCACCGGGGCGCTGAGCTGCAGCAGCCGGGTGTCGCCGCGCACGCCGGCCAGGCTGCTGAGGTTGCCCAGGGTCATGCTGTAGCCCGACAGCACGCCGCGCAGCGGGTAGCCGACCACGGCCACGGGCTCGCCGATCGCGCCGGGCGTCTCGCGCAGGCTGGCGCTGGCGCCGGGCAGGCTGACCTGCAGCAGGGCCAGGTCGCTGCGCGCATCGCTGGTCTGCAGCTCGGCGGCGACGCCGTTGACCTGCAAGTGGCTGCAGCCATTGACCACATGGTGGTTGGTGACGATGCGGCCGGCCGCGACCCGAAAGCCGCTGGCCGAGCTGCGCCTGGGCGCCTTGACCTGGCCGGAAGCGGCCGGTGCCGACGCCGCGCCGGCCGGCACCCCGGAAGGCGCGGCGGCGGGTGACGGCAACTCGCGCGCCTTGGCGCTGGCCTCGGCCTGGGCCGCCTGGCGCTGCTCCGGCGTGAGCAGGCGCTCGATGCCGTCGCGGCTGGCCTGGGCGGCAACATGGCCCCTGGCGCTGGCCAGCAACCACCAGACATAGGCCTGCTGCGGGTCACGCGCCACGCCCAGGCCATTGGCGTAGCTGACACCGAGGTTGTTCATGGCGTCGGCATGGCCCTGGGCCGCCGAGCGGCGGTACCACTGCAGGGCCTGGTCCAGGTCCTTGGCCACGCCCTGGCCGCCGGCGAGCATGACGCCCAGATTGTTCTGCGCGCCGGCATGGCCCTGCTCGGCGGCTCGGCGGTACCAGTCCACCGCCTGGGCCTCGTCGCGCGCCGTGCCGCGGCCGGTGGCCACCAGCAGGGCCAGGCTGAACTGGGCGCGCGGCTCGCCGTGCTCGGCGGCGCGGCGTATCCAATGCGCCGACTGCGCCGCGTCCTGCGGCACGCCGCGCCCGGCGGCGTAGAGCCGGCCCAGCTGGTACTCGGCTTGGGCGTGGCCTTGGTCGGCCGCCTTGCGAAACCACTGGGCGGCCTGCAGCTCGTCGCGCACCACGCCCTGACCCGCGGCGTAAAGCGCCCCCAGGTTGTACTGCGCGGTCGCGTCGCCCTGCTCGGCCAGCTGGCGGAAACCGGCCAGCGCGGTACGCAAGTCGCCGCGGCGCAAGGCCGCCCTGGCCTCTTCCAGCGTCTGCGCGCCCACGGCGCCGCCCAACGCCAACGCCAGCGCAGCACCCCACAACCATCGATGGCCCATGACCCGCTCCCCATGCGGGGACCGGCCTGCGGCGCAGGCCCGGCCCCTGGCCGCTTTATACCCCTCAGGCCAATGCGCGCTGGATCAGGATCTTCTGCACGTCGCTCGTGCCCTCGTAGATCTGGCACACGCGCACGTCGCGGTAGATGCGCTCTACGGGAAAGTCGCTGACATAGCCGTAGCCGCCCAGGGTCTGGATGGCGGCGCTGCAGACCTGCTCGGCGGTCTCGCTGGCGAACAGCTTGGCCATGGCGGCTTCCTTGAGGCAGGGCCGGCCCGCGTCGCGCAGGCTGGCGGCGTGCCAGATCAGCTGGCGCGCGGCCTCGAGCCGGGTCGCGCAGTCGGCCAGCCGAAAGCCCACGGCCTGGTGGTTGAAGATGGCGGTGCCGAAGCTCTGGCGTTCCTTGGCGTAGGCGATCGCGACCTCCAGCGCGCTGCGCGCCATGCCCACGCTCTGCGCGGCGATGCCGATGCGCCCGCCTTCCAGCGCCGACAGGGCGATCCTGTAGCCCTCGCCCTCCTCGGCGATCAGGTTCCCGGCCGGGATGCGGCAGTTCTCGAAGTTGATCTGCGCCGTGTCGCTGCTGTGCTGGCCCAGCTTGTCCTCCAGCCGCGCCACCACATAGCCCGGGCTGTCGGTGGGCACGAGGAAGGCGCTCATGCCCTTCTTGCCGGCCGCCTTGTCGGTGACCGCGATCACGATCGCAAGGTGACCGTTCTTGCCGCTGGTGATGAACTGCTTGACGCCGCTGATCACGTAGCTGTCGCCCTCGCGGCGCGCCGTGGTGGTGAGCGCCGAGGCGTCCGAGCCCACATGCGGCTCGGTCAGGCAGAACACGCCTAGGAGCTCGCCGCGCGCCAGCCGCGTGAGCCACTGCCGCTTCTGCGCCTCGGAGCCGTAGCGCATCAGGATGGCGTTGACCGGGCAGTTGGTCACGCTGATCGCGGTGCTGGTGCCGCCGTCGCCGGCCGCGATCTCCTCCAGCACCAGGGCAAGGCTCAGGTAATCGAGGCCGGCGCCGCCGTATTCCTCGGGCACCACGACGCCATAGGCGCCCAGCGCGGCCAGGCCCTGGTGCGCCTCCCTGGGGAACAGGTGCTCGCGGTCCCAGCGCGCGGCGTGGGGCCACAGCTGCTCCTGGGCGAAGGCGCGCACGGCGTCGCGGATCATTTCCTGGTCGGGGGTCAACAACATTCGAATCTCCAAATCACCACGACGGATAAGGGCTGCCGTCGTGGCGCAAGAACTGGCCCTTGTGGGCCGGGGTCAGGGCGGCGATGGTGGCGCGCATGGCGTTCACGCTCTGCTCGACCGAAAGCGGCGCATCGGGGCCGCCGAGCTCGGTGCGCACCCAGCCGGGACAGAGCGCGACCAGGATGGCGCCCGGGTAGTCGAGCTGGGCCGTGGCCACCGCCATGTTGAGCGCGGCCTTGCTGACGCGGTAGGTCCAGCCGTGGCTGGAGCTCACCGCGCCGATCTGGCCCATGCCGCTGCCCATGAAGGCGAAGCGCCCGGCGGCGGCCTCGACCAGGGGCGCGACCTGCGGGATGACCTGCATGGCGCCGAGCACGTTGGCGTGCAGGGTGCGATCGAACTGCTCCTGCGTGGGCGGTGCCTTGGCGTCGCCGTGGGCATAGACGCCGGCCACGTAGAGCGCGATGTCTATCTTCTCGCCGTCGAGCTGCCAGGCCAGGCCGCTCACGCTGGCCGGCTGGGCCAGGTCCAGGCGCAGCGCCTGGGCGCCGAGGGCGCGCAGACGCTCCAGGCCGGCCGTGTCGCGCGCGGTCGCAATCACGCGCGCGCCGGCCGCGGCGTACTGGCGCGCGAACTCCAGGCCTATACCGCGCGAAGCGCCTATGACCAGCACCGTGGTCATGACAAGCCCTGGTCGATGCTCAGAGCAGTTCCAGCGCCACGGCCGTGCCCTCGCCGCCGCCTATGCACAGCGTGGCCAGGCCGCGCCGCAGGCCGCGCGCCTTCAGCGCGTGGATCAGCGTGACCATGATGCGCGCGCCGCTGGCGCCGATCGGGTGGCCCAGCGCGCAGGCGCCGCCGTTGACGTTGACGATCTCGTGCGCCACGCCCAGTTCCTTCATCAATGCCATGGGCACGACGGCGAAGGCTTCGTTGACCTCCCACAGGTCCACGTCCTTGACCTCCCAGCCGGCCTTGGCCAGGGCCTGCTGCGTGGCGCCGACCGGGGCGGTGGAGAACCATTCGGGTTCCTGGGCATGGGTGGCGTGGCTGACGATGCGCGCCAGCGGGCGGCAGCCGAGCTTCTGGGCGGTGGAGGCCTTCATCATCACCAGGGCGGCAGCGCCGTCGTTGATGCTGGAGCTGGAAGCGGCGGTGATGGTGCCGTCCTTCTTGAAGGCGGGCTTGAGCGTGGCGATCTTGTCGAGCTTGACCTTGCCCGGCCCCTCGTCGACCGAGACCACGGTCTCGCCGGCGCGGGTCTTCACGGCCACCGGCGTGATCTCGGCCGCGAAGGCGCCGCTTTGCGTGGCGGCCTGGGCGCGCATGACGCTGGCGATGGCGAAGGCGTCCTGCTCGGCGCGCGTGAAGCCATACTTGGCCGCGCAGTCCTCGCCGAAGGTGCCCATGGAGCGGCCAGCCTCGTAGGCGTCCTCCAGGCCGTCGAGCATCATGTGGTCAAAGACGCGATCGTGGCCCATGCGGTAGCCGCCACGGCCCTTGAGCAGCAGGTAGGGGGCGTTGGTCATGCTCTCCATGCCGCCGGCCACCAGCACCTCGTGGCTGCCGGCGAGCAGCATGTCGTGCGCGAACATGGCGGCGCGCATGCCCGAGCCGCACATCTTGGACAGGGTGACGGCACCGGCGCTCTTGGGCAGGCCGCCCTTGAAGGCCGCCTGGCGCGCCGGGGCCTGGCCCTGGCCGGCCATCAGGCAGTTGCCGAACAGCACCTCGCTCACGCGTTCGGGCGCGATGCCGGCGCGCTCGACGGCGGCCTTGATCGCGGCGCCGCCCAGATCGTGCGCGGCCAGGCTGGCGAAGTCGCCCTGGAAGGCACCCATGGGGGTGCGGGCGGCGCTGACGATGACGATGGGGTCTTTCATGGTGGGTCTCCTTCGAAGTAAAAAAATGTCAGGCCGGCGCCTTGGCCCGGGCGCGCGGCAGATGAAAGCGCTTGTCCTGCTCGTAGGGGAACACGTCGTAGACATGGCCCTGCTGGATGCGCTGCTTGTGGCTCTGCCAGAACTCCGCGTCCAGCAGGTCGGCGTGGTGCTTCATGAACGCCTCGCGCACCGCCGGGTTGCCGAGCAGGAAGGGAGCGAAGGTCTCGGGGAACACGTCGCGCGGGCCGACGTTCCACCAGACCTCGCCCGAGAGCTCGTCCTCCTCGCAGCGCGGCGGCGGCACGCGGCGGAAATTGCAGTCGGTGAGGTACTCGATCTCGTCGTAGTCGTAGAACACCACCTTGCCGTGGCGCGTGACGCCGAAGTTCTTCCACAGCATGTCGCCGGGAAAGATGTTGGCCGCCACCAGGTCCTTGATGGCGTTGCCGTACTCGATGACGGCATGCTCGATCTGGTGGCGCGCCTTCTGGTCGGCCGGGCCGGCGTCCAAGGCTTCCTGCAGGTAGAGGTTGAGCGGAATCATGCGCCGCTCGATGTAGACATGCTTGAGGATGACCTCGGTCTGGCCGTCGCCGTCGCGGTCGGAGACCTCGAGCTGGCTGGGCGCGAACTTCTCGATCTCGGCGATCAGTTCGTCCTCGAAGCGCGCGCGCGGGAACGCCACCTCGCTGTACTCCATGGTGTCGGCCATGCGGCCGACGCGGTCGTGCTGCTTGACCAGCAGGTACTTGCCCTTGATCTGCTCGCGCGAGGTGTCCTTCTGCGGCGGGTAGTAGTCCTTGATCAGCTTGAACACATAGGGAAAGGACGGCAGGTCGAACACCAGCATGACCATGCCCTTGATGCCGGGCGCGATGCGAAAGCGGTCGCTGGAATGCTTGAGGTGGTAGAGGAAGTCGCGGTAGAACAGCGTCTTGCCCTGCTTGGCCAGGCCCAGGGCGTTGTAGAGCTCGGCGCGCGGCTTGCGCGGCATCAGGCTGCGCAGGAACTGCACGTAGGCCGAGGGCACCTCCATGTCGACCATGAAATAGGCCCGCGCGAAGCTGAACAGCATCTGCATGTCGTCCTCGCCGAACAGCGCCGCGTCGATCACCAGCTTGCCGCCCTCGTCGTGCAGTATGGGCAGGGCGAACGGCAGCTCGGTGAAGCCGTTGATGATCTTGCCGACCAGGTAGGCGCCCTTGTTGCGGTAGAACAGACTGGACAGGACCTGGATCTGGAAGTTGGCGCGAAGCCTGACCTGGTCCAGCCGCGCGGCGATCGCATCCAGCACGCAGGCGATGTCGCGCGGCAGGTCCTCGAACTCGCGCTGCAGCTGGAAGTTGTCGACGATGCGCTGCAGGGTCTCGCGCAGGTTGTCGCGCGAGGGGTAGTAGGCGCGGTAGGTGGGGCGCGCGGCCGGCTCGTCGTTCTCTATGTACTCGGTGCTGACGGCCGGGCGCACGAAGATGAAGTCGTTGTGGAAATGCGTGCGGTGCAGGATCTTGCAGGTCACCGAGTTGAAGAAGGTCTCGGCCAGCTCGGGCTGGTGGTGGTTGACCAGCAGGCCGATGTAGTGCAGCTTGACCTGCTGCCAGACGTCCATGGGCTGCTCGCCGGCCTTGAACTCGCGCTCCAGCCGGGTCACGCATTCCTTGACGCGCAGGTCGTAGAACTCGATGCGCTCGCGCTGGGCGCGCTGCTGGCCGTGCCAGTCGGCGGTCTCGAAGCGGTGCTTGGCGCGCGCCGACTCGGCGCGGAACAGGCGGTAATGGCGGTTGAAGCCGTCCATCATCGCCTTGGCGATGTCGTAGGCGACCTGGGCATCCAGGCGCTGCGGGAACATGCTGCCACCCCGTTCCATCGCCGGCCCAGGTCCTGCTCCGGGGCTCTAGCCCTGGCCGGCCTGGCGCACGCCGGCGATCGCGGCCTGGTACAGGGCCTTGAGGCCGTCGCTGCCGCCCACCGTCATGTGCAGGTCGTTGATCAGGCCGTCCTTGAGGCCGTAGCACCAGCCGTGCAGCGTGACCTTCTGGCCGCGCGCCCAGGCGTCCTGCATCACCGTGGTGTGGGCGATGTTGAGCACCTGCTCGATCACGTTGAGCTCGCACAACATGTCGTGGCGCCGTGCGGGATCGCTGGCTTCGATCAGGCCCAGGTGGCGGTCGCGCACGTCCTTCACATGCCGGATCCAGTTGTCGGCCAGGCCCACGCGCAGGTCCTGCAGCGCGGCCAGCACGCCGCCGCAGCCGTAATGGCCGACCACCATCAGGTGCTCGACCTTGAGCTGGTCCACCGCGTACTGGATGGTGGACAGGCAGTTGAGGTCGGTGGGCACGACCACGTTGGCCACGTTGCGGTGCACGAACACCTCGCCCGGCTCCAGGCCGGTGATCTGGTTGGCCGGCACGCGGCTGTCGGAGCAGCCTATCCACATGTAGCGCGGCTTCTGCTGGGCCAGCAGGCCGGTGAAGAAACCGGGGCGCTCGCGCTCCATCTGCGCCGCCCAGGCGCGGTTATGGGCAAACAGGTCGTCGATCGAGGGAGAGTTCATGCTTTGATCTTAATCAGTCCCGGCCCGCCTGCGGCCGGGCAGGGCACATAGCCTCGGCGCCCCCGAGGTCAGGCGGTCTCGGCGAACAGCTCGCGGCCTATCAGCATGCGGCGGATCTCGCTGGTGCCGGCGCCGATCTCGTAGAGCTTGGCGTCGCGCCACAGGCGGCCCAGCGGGTACTCGTTGATGTAGCCGTTGCCGCCGTAGATCTGCACGCCCTCGCCGGCCATCCAGGTCGCCTTCTCGGCGGTCCAGAGGATCACCGAGGCGCAGTCCTTGCGCACCTGGCGCACATGCTCGGCGCCCAGCAGGTCCAGGTTCTTGGCCACGGTGTAGGCAAAGCTGCGCGCCGCCTGCAGCACGGTGTACATGTCTGCGACCTTGCCCTGGATCAGCTGGAACTCGCCTATGCTCTGGCCGAACTGCTTGCGGTCGTGGATGTAGGGCACGACGTTGTCCATCACCGCCTGCATGATGCCCAGGGGCCCGCCGGTCAGCACGGCGCGCTCGTAGTCCAGGCCGCTCATCAGCACCTTGGCGCCCTGGTTCAGGCCGCCCAGGATGTTCTCGGCCGGCACCTCGACGTTCTGGAACACCAGCTCGCCGGTGTGGCTGCCGCGCATGCCCAGCTTGTCGAGCTTCTGCGCGATGGAAAAGCCCTTCATGCCCTTCTCGATCAGGAAGGCGGTGACGCCGCGCGCGCCAAGCTCGGGCTCGGTCTTGGCGTAAACCACGAGCGTGTCAGCGTCGGGGCCGTTGGTGATCCACATCTTGCTGCCGTTGAGCAGGTAGTAGCCGCCCTTGTCTTCGGCCTTGAGCTTCATGCTGAGCACGTCGGAGCCGGCGCCGGGCTCGCTCATGGCCAGCGCACCCACATGCTCGCCCGAGATCAGCTTGGGCAGGTACTTCTGCCTTTGCGCCTCGTTGCCGTTGCGCTTGATCTGGTTCACGCAGAGGTTGCTGTGCGCGCCGTAGGACAGGCCCACGCTGGCCGAGGCGCGCGAGATCTCCTCCATCGCGATCATGTGCGCAAGATAGCCCATGTTGGCGCCGCCGTAGGCCTCGGGCACGGTGATGCCGAGCACGCCGAGCTCGCCCATCTTGCGCCACAGGTCCATGGGGAACTGGTCGTTGCGGTCGATCTCGGCCGCGCGCGGGGCGATCTGGCCTTGAGCGAATTCGCGCACCGCGTCGCGCAGCGCGTCGATGTCCTCGCCGAGCTGAAAGTTGAGTCCTGGCAGGTTCATGGCATGTCTCCGGAAAGGGGCTGGATCAATAGGTCTGGGGCACGGGCATCAGGGTCTGCTGCATCAGGGCGCAGGGCGAGGCCTTGCCATCCGCGTCCAGGTGCACGACCTCGGCCGTGGTGATGATCAGGCGCTTGCCGGCCTTGACCACGCGCCCGCTGGCGCGCAGCTCGCCGCCCTGGAAGCTGCCCAGGAAGTTGATCTTGTATTCGGCGGTCACGACCTCCATGCCCTCGGGCGCGAGGGTCAGGCCCGCGTAGCCGGCGGCGATGTCGGCCACCGCGCCCATGGCGCCGCCGTGGAAGCCTGCCTGCTGCTGGGTCACCTTGTCGGAGTATGGCAACAGGATGTCGACCCGCCCCGGCGCCACGCGCAGCAGCCGCGCCTCGAGGTGGCGCATCATGCCCTGGCGCGCGAAGCTGTTGGCGATGCGCTGGTACAGCGCGCTGTCGGCGGTGGTGGCGTCTGTCATGGGCGGGAATCGAGTTGACGTTTACGTAAACGTCAATTATGCGCTATTTCGCCGCGCGGGTCGATGGCCTTTCCGTGCGCGCCAGCAGGGCCTTGGCCTCCTTCTCGTGCACCTTCACCTCGTCCAGCGTGGCCTGCAGGTCGGCCATCTGCTCCTCGAGCTGGCGCCGGTGCTCGGCCAGCACGACCAGGAACTTCTCGAGCTGCGGCCCGGTGTCGCGCGGGCTGTCGTACATGTCGATCAGGTCCTTGGCCTCGGTCAGCGACAGGCCCAGGCGCTTGGCGCGCAGCGTGAGCTTGAGCCGGGTACGGTCGCGCGCGCTGTAGACGCGGTTGCGCCCGCCAGGGCCGGAACGCTCGGGCTGCAGCAGCCCCATGTCCTCGTAGAAGCGCATGGCGCGCGTGGTCAGATCGAACTCCTGGGCCAGGTCGCTGATGGTGTAGGTGGTAGCCATGGGATGGGTGTTGGGGGTGCGCGCAGGTGACAGCGCCGGGCGGGCGCCACGCCTAGAATGGGTCCGGTCTTCCTGTGACGTTTACGTAAACGTTAGCTCAGGCCCGCATGCTACTCCACCCCCCTGACCGATGAACTCTGCCGAACTGGAACGCCAACTGCACTACCCCCTGGGCGATACCCTGCCGGCGCCGGGCGCCGCGCTGGAGATCGCCCCGGGCGTCAAATGGCTGCGCATGGCGCTGCCGTTCGCGCTGGACCACATCAACCTCTGGCTGCTGCGCGACGAGATCGACGGCCGCGCGGGCTGGACCGTGGTCGACTGCTGCATCGCGCGCGACGAGGCCAAGACGCAATGGGAGCAGGTCTTCGCGAACGAGCTCGAGGGCCTGCCCGTGCTGCGCGTGGTCGTGACCCACATGCACCCGGACCACATCGGCCTGGCGCACTGGCTGTGCGAGCGCTGGAGCCGGGATGGATTCGAGTGCCGCCTGTGGATCAGCGCCACCGACTACCAGGCCGCCTGCCTGGCCGCGCGAAGCACCACCGGCTTCGGCGGCGAGGGCGCGGCGCGCTTCTTCGCCCTGCACGGCCTGACCGACCCCGAGGCCTTGGCCAGCATACGCGGGCGCACGCGCTACTACCCCAACCTGGTGCCGGACCTGCCGCAGCGCTACCGCCGCCTGCTGGACGGCCAGACGCTGAGCATAGGCGGGCGCGCCTGGCGCTGCATCGCCGGCTATGGCCATGCGCCCGAGCACATGGCCCTGCACTGCGAGGACCTGAAGCTGCTGATCAGCGGCGACATGGTGCTGCCGCGCATCTCTACCAATGTGAGCGTTTACGAGCTCGAGCCCGAGGCCGACTCGCTGAGCCTGTTCCTGGCCTCGATAGACCGCTTCCTGCCCCTGGCGCCCGACACCCTGACCCTGCCCTCGCACGGCAAGCCCTTCACCGGCCTGCACCGGCGCATCGCCCAGCTGCACGAGCACCACCGCGACCGCCTGGCCGAGGTGCGTCAGGCCTGCCAGGCGCGCGCAGGCAGCGCTCACGACATGCTGCCGGTGCTGTTCAAGCGGCCGCTGGACCTGCACCAGACCACCTTCGCGATGGGCGAGTCGGTGGCGCACCTGCACGCGCTCTGGTACGCCGGCAAGCTCAAGCGCCAGCTGGACGCCGACGGCGTCTACCGTTTTTCAAACTGAAGAAATCCTGCGGCCCTCACCAGGGCGGCACCACGGCCTCGCGCAGCTGGCCGCGCCGCTCGGCGTAGTCGGGCATGACCGAGCCCACGGCGTCCCAGAAGCGCGGGCTGTGGTCCATCACGCGCAAATGGGCCAGCTCGTGCGCCACCACGTAGTCGATCACCGGCAGGCGCAGGTGCACCAGGCGCCAGTTGAGCCTGATGGAGCCGTCGGAGCGCGCGCTGCCCCAGCGCGTGCCGGCATTGGACAGGCTGAGCTTGCGCCACTGCACGCCGAGCTGGGGCGCGAAATGGTCGAGCCGTTCGGTGAACAGGCGCCGCGCCTGGCGCATCAGCCAGGCCTGGGCGGCGTCGCGTATCTGCTCGGGCGCGGCGCCGGACGGCAGGCCGATCTGCAGCGTGGGCGGCAGGCCGGGGCCGCCGGCCTGCGCCAGGGTGCCGGCCCCCGAGGCCTGGCGCGGCGCCAGCGCCAGCAGCAGCGGCTCGCCCAGATAAGGCAGCGTGGCGCCGTCGCACCAGGCGATGCGCGCCATGGCCAGCTTCTGCTGACGCTCGTGCGCCTCGCCGAGCTTGCGCAGGATCCACCCGCTCTTCTCGCGCAGCGCGGCCTCGACCTCGGGCAGCGGAGTCCAGCGCGGCGCGCTGACCACCAGGCCGTCGGGGCCGACCGAAAAGCCTATGGTGCGGCGCTGGCCGCGCCGGAAGGCGTAGGCGATGCGCGCCTCGGCCAGGGCCAGCTCGCGGTTGGCGCGCGGATGCGCGAAGCGCACCGGCGCGATCAGCGGCGCCAACGCTTCGGCCGGCGGGCCGGGCCTGGCCTCGGCCGGCGCGGACGGTGCCGCCGGTGGGACCGGTGGGGCCGGGGGATCGAACAGGTCCAGCGTGAGCTGCAGGAGCCGGCGCATGGACATCGCGGGGCTCAGCCCTGGGCCGCCTCGCTGCGGGCCGGGGCCGCGGGGCTGGCCTGAGCGTAGGCCTCGGGATCGAGGCGGTGCATCTCGGACTCTATCCAGGCCTCGACCTCGCGCATCAGCTCGTCGGACTGGCGGCCGGCGCTGGGGATCGGCTTGCCGATCGAGATATCGACCACGCCCGGGTACTTGATGAAGGCCTTGCGCGGCCAGCACCTGGCCGAGGTCACGGCGATCGGGATCACCGGCGCGCCGGTCTCGATGGCCAGGCGCGTACCGCCGTTCTTGTAGCTGCCCTTCTGGCCGCGCGGGATGCGCGTGCCCTCGGGGAACATGATCACCCAGGTACCCTGGCTCATGAGCCGCTTGCCCTGCGCCACCACCTTGTGGAAGGCCCTGGCACGCTGGCTGCGGTCGATGTGGATCATGTCCATGCGCGCCATGGCCCAGCCGAAGAAGGGCACGTAGAGCAGCTCCTTCTTGAACACATAGGCCAGCGGGTGCGGCATCAGGGTCGGCATCACGAAGGTCTCCCAGGTCGACTGGTGCTTGACCAGCAGGACCGCCGGGTCGGTGCTGCCGGTGGGCAGGTTCTCCCAGCCGGTGACGCGGTTCTTGATGCCCAGGATCGCCGTGCCGCCGGAGACCGCCACGCGCAGCCAGCCCACGCACATCCAGTACATGCGGGTGGAGCTGACGAACAGCGAGGCCAGGATCACGAAGATGGCCCAAGGCACCACGGTCACGGCCATCCAGAGCAGGTGAAGCACAGAGCGGATCAGGGGCATGTTCTAGACGTTTTCAAGTTGGCGGTTCAGGCTCGGGCACCTCTCAGGCCCCCGGCACGGGGCGCGGCGCGCGCTCGAGCGGCTCGCCGCGCGAGATCAGGTGGTCGACGAAGGCCGCCAGGTCGGCGTGCACGCGGGTCTGGGGTGGGAATTCGGGCGGCAGCGGGCGGCCGCGCAGCACGGCGGACCGCCCCGTCAACACCAGGTGGGGTTCGCAGCCAGCCGCGGCAGCGGCCTGGGCGTCGTCCGCGTTGTCGCCCACGGCCGGCACTCCCGCCAGGTCCACACCGTAGCGCTCACCGATCTGCTCGAGCAGGCCGGGCTGCGGCTTGCGGCAGCTGCAGGCCTCGTCGGGGCTGTGCGGACAGAAGAACACCGCGTCGAGGCGCCCGCCGACCGTGGCGAGCAGCTTGTGCATGCGCGTGTGAATGGCATTGAGCGACGCCACGTCGTACAGGCCGCGGCCCAGGCCCTCCAGGTTGGCCGCGACCACCACGTGGAAGCCCGCGTGGTTGAGCCGGGCGATCGCCTCCAGTGCGCCCGGCAGCGGCACCCACTCCTCGGGCGACTTGATGTATTCGTCGCCTTCGGCATTGATGGTGCCGTTGCGATCCAGGATGACGAGCTTCATGTCGGGGCTGGCTCGTTGCGGCATCAGGCGGCCAAGCGTGACAGGTCGGCCACGCGGTTCATGGCCTCGTGCAGGCTCTTGAGCAGGCCCTGGCGGTTCAGGCGCAGGTCCAGCTGCTCGGCGTTGACCATCACGTCGTCGAAGAAGGCGTCGACCGCGCCGCGCAGCGCCGCCAGGGTCTGCAGCGAGGCCGTGTAGTCGCCGGCCTCGAACTGGGCGTTGGCCTCGGGCACGAAGCGCTGCATGGCCTGGTACAGGTTCTGCTCGGCCGGCTCCTGCAGCAGCTGCGGGTTCACATGCGGGTCGACCTCGCCGGCCTTGCGCAGGATGTTGGCGATGCGCTTGTTGGCCGCGGCCAGGGCCGGGCTCTCGGGCAGGGCGGCGAAGGCGCGCACCGCGGCCAGCAGCCGGGCCACTTGGCCCAGGCGCTGCGGGCGCAGGGCCAGCACCGCGTCGACCTCCTGGGCGCTGTAGCCCTGCTCGCGCAAGGCCCCGGCGAGGCGGTCGTAGATGAAATCGGCCAGCGCGGTGTGTGCGTCGACCACGCGCTCGCCGAACACCGGCCAAGCGCCGGCCAGCAGCCCGTCCAGCTCGAGCGGCAGGTCCTTCTCGATCAGCATGCGGATCACGCCGAGCGCATGGCGGCGCAGCGCGAACGGGTCCTTGTCGCCGCTGGGCAGGTTGCCTATGCCGAACATGCCGACCAGGGTCTCGAGCTTGTCGGCCAGGGCCACGACCACGCCGGCCGCGCTGCGCGGCAGCGCATCGCCGGCGAAGCGCGGCCTGTAGTGGTCCTCGATGGCGAAGGCGATGTCCTCGGACAGGCCGTCGTGGCGCGCGTAGTAGCCGCCCATGATGCCCTGCAGCTCAGGGAACTCGCCGACCATGTCGGTTAGCAGGTCGGACTTGGCCAGCTGCGCCGCGGTGTCGGCGGCCTGGGCCAGCGCCTCGCCGCCCAGCGGCTGGGCGATGGCGCGCGCGATCGCACGCACGCGCTCGACCCGCTCGCCCTGGCTGCCGAGCTTGTTGTGGTAAACGACCCGGGACAGGCCTTCGACGCGCGAGGCCAGGGTCTTCTTGCGGTCCTGGTCGAAGAAGAACTTGGCGTCGGCCAGGCGCGGGCGCACCACGCGCTCGTTGCCGCCGACCACCGCGCTGGCGTCCTCGGGCCGGATGTTGCTGACCACCAGGAAGCGGTGGGTCAGCCGGCCCTGCGCGTCGAGCAGCGGGAAGTACTTCTGGTTGGCCTTCATGGTCAGGATCAGGCATTCCTGCGGCACCTCGAGGAACTGCGGCTCGAACTCGCAGACCAGCACGTTCGGCCGCTCGACCAGGGCCGTGACCTCGTCGAGCAAGGCCTCGTCCTCGATGGCGCGCACGCCACCGCCTAGCCGCGCAGCGGCCTCGGCCAGCTGGCTCACGATCTCGGCGCGGCGCGCCTCGAAGCCGGCGATCACCGCGCCGTCCCGCGCCAGGGTCTCGGCGTAATGGTCGGCATGCTCGATCACCACCGGCGAGACGGCGGCCTCGAAGCGGTGGCCCTGGGTGCTGCGCCCGGCCGTCAGGCCCAGCGCCTTGAGCGGCACCACGGTGCTGCCGTGCAGCGCGACCAGGCCATGCGCCGGGCGCACGAAATGCACGCTGCTCCAGCCGGGCAGCTCGCAGTCGCTCTCGAGCTGGTAGCTCATGAGCTTGGGGATGGGCAGCAGGCGGATTGCCTCGTCCAGCGCCTTCTGCAGGCCGGTGTCCAGCGTGGCGCCGGTGACCAGGCTGTCGTAGAACAGGGCTTCGGCCTTGCCGTCCGGCGCGCGCTTGAGCGCGGCCACGGCGGCGGCGGGGTCGGAAACATCGGCCCCCAGCGCCGCGAGCTTCTTGAGCAGGGCCGGCGTGGCCTGGCCTTCGGTGTTCAGGCCCACGCTGACCGGCATCAGTTTTTGCTGCACGGCCTTGTCGGCGGCCTTGAGCCAGACATGGCTGACGTGGGCGGCCAGGCGGCGCGGCGAGGCGTAGGCCGTGACCAGGGAGTCTTCCGAAGCCAGGCCCTGGGCGCGCAGCTGATCGGCCAGCGCGCCGGCGAAGGCCTCGCCCAGCTTCTTCAGCGCCTTGGGCGGCAGCTCTTCGACAAACAGTTCAACGAGGAGATTTTGTGTCGTCATGGTGATGCTCTGCCCTCGCCTTCAGGCCGCCTTCTTGGGGATTTGCGCGACCCACTCGCGCGGCGCCATCGGAAAGCCCAGGCGCTCGCGGCTGTCGTAGTAGCTTTGCGCGACGCTGCGCGCGAGGTTGCGGATGCGGCCTATGTAGGCGGCGCGCTCGGTCACGCTGATCGCGCCGCGCGCGTCCAGCAGGTTGAAGCTGTGGGCGGCCTTGAGCACCTGCTCGTAGGCCGGCAGCGCCAGCTGCTGCGTCATCAGGTGCTGGGCCTGCTTCTCGTGCGCGCCGAAGGCGGTGAACAGGAAGTCGGCGTCGGAATGCTCGAAGTTGTAGGTGGACTGCTCGACCTCGTTCTGGTGGTAGACGTCGCCGTAGAGGAGCTTGCCCCCACGCTCGCCCACTGCGTGTGACTCGCCGCCCCCCGGGGGGGCTGGGTCAGCTTGGGAGCGGCCCGGCGCGGACCCGGTGTCGGTCCACACCAGGTTGTAGACGTTGTCCACGCCCTGCAGGTACATGGCCAGGCGCTCCAGGCCATAGGTGATCTCACCGGTAATGGGCTTACAGTCGATGCCGCCGACCTGCTGGAAATAGGTGAACTGGGTCACCTCCATGCCGTTCAGCCAGACCTCCCAGCCCAGGCCCCAGGCGCCCAGCGTGGGGTTCTCCCAGTCGTCCTCGACGAAGCGGATGTCGTTCTTCTTCAAGTCGAAGCCCAGCGCCTCAAGCGAGCCGAGGTAGAGCTCGAGGATGTTGCTGGGCGCGGGCTTGAGCACCACCTGGTACTGGTAGTAATGCTGCAGGCGGTTCGGGTTCTGGCCGTAGCGCCCGTCCTTGGGGCGGCGGCTGGGCTGCACGTAGGCGGCCTTCCAGGGCTCGGGGCCCAGGGCGCGCAGGAAGGTGGCCGTGTGCGAGGTCCCCGCACCGACCTCCATGTCGTAGGGCTGGAGCAGCGCGCAGCCCTGCGCGTCCCAGTAGGACTGCAGCTTGAGGATGATTTGTTGGAACGTGAGCATAGCTTCGTGGCCCCCGGGGGCGGGCCCGGAAATGGGTTGGCGCGCCAGGCGGTCGCGCAAACCGTCGATTTTACGGGGCCGCCGCCCTTTCAGCGGCGCCGCAGGCGCGCCGCCAGCATCGCCGCGGCGACCAGGGCCAGGGCCAGCCCCCACAAGGGCCACAGGCCCAGGCGCGAAACCCAGCGGGCATAGGGCGTGAGGCCGCTGC
Source organism: Ramlibacter sp. 2FC (assembly GCF_005503345.1). Taxonomy (NCBI): domain Bacteria; kingdom Pseudomonadati; phylum Pseudomonadota; class Betaproteobacteria; order Burkholderiales; family Comamonadaceae; genus Ramlibacter; species Ramlibacter sp. 2FC. The sequence continues at coordinate 5,581 of NZ_SCMM01000034.1, read as the reverse complement.
GGCCCTCGTATTCGCCGATCAGCACGCCGCGGGTGTGGCGCGGCAGGCTGTGCGTGACCCGGCCGCGGTGGTCGATGATGGCCGTGGCACCGGTGTTGGTGGCGCGCAGCATAGGGCGTTCGAATTCCAGGGCGCGCATGCGCGAGATCTGCAGGTGCTGGTCGATCGCCACGGTGTTGCCGAACCAGGCGATGTTGCTGAGGTTGACCATGGCGGTAGGTGCGCTCGCGCCGTCGGCAAAGCGCGCGCCGAGCTCCTCGCCGAACAGGTCCTCGTAGCAGACGTTGGGCGCCAGGCGCTGGCCGCCCCAGTCCATGGAGCGCTGGCCGACCGCGCCGCGGTCGAAGTCGCCCAGCGGGATGTTCATCATGCTCGTGAACCAGCGGAATCCGGGCGGGATGAATTCGCCGAACGGCACCAGGTGGTGCTTGTCGTAGCGGTAGGGCGAGGACGCGCCGGGTTGCAGGCCCACGGCCGAATTGGTGTAGCCGCTGCCGGCCTCGCCGCCCAGCGGCGCGCCGATCAGGGCGGCCTGGCCGCCCCGGCCACCGGCCTCGGCGCGGCCGTAGCGCGCCTGCAGCGCCGCCCAGTAGCCCGGCGGCATCTGGCGCGGCAGCAAGGGCACGGCGGTCTCGGGCGCCACGACCAGGGGGGCGCTGGCCACGCGCAGCTGCTCGCCGTACCAGCGCAGCGCGTCGCCCACGCCGGTGCCGGGCTGGAATTTCTCGTCCTGCGGGATGTTGCCCTGCAACAGGGCCACGCCCTGGCGGCCGGCGGGTTCGGAGAAGCTCAGCCCGCCGTACTGGGCCGCCAGCGGCAGGCCCAGGACAGCGGCCAGCGCCAGCCGCCGCCCCCAGCCGGACTGCGGCAGCTGCGGCAGCTGCCAGGCCATCCAGGCCGCCACGGCGCCTATGCCGTAGACCCCGACCCAGGGGGCGTAGCCGGCCAGCGGACCTTCGACATGGGCATAGCCGCCCGCGCCCCATGGAAAGCCGGTCAGCCAGCGGCCGCGCGCCAGTTCGGCCAGGGTCCACAGGGCCGCGAACACCAGGCCGGCGCCGCTGCGGCCGACCAGGTCGCGCGCCTTGAACAGCATCAGGAAGGCCGCGCAGGCCGCGCCGTAGTAGAGCGCCAGCGCGGCCGCCAGGGCCAGCACGGCCAGCGCCGCCAGCGGCGCCGCCAGGCCGCCGTAGGTATGCATGGAGATGTACAGCCACCAGAAGCTGCCGGCCAGCCAGCCGCAGGCGAACAGCCAGCCCAGCCAGGCGCCGCGCTGCCAGGCGGGGCGCGGGTCCAGGTCCAGCCAGGTGCTGCTGCTCCAGGACAGCTCGCGCTCGGCGCAGCGGCCGAGCTGCCAGGCCAGTGCCGTGAGGCTCAGGAGCTGCAGCCACCACAGCGGCTGGCCGTTCCAGGGCGCCGCCACCGAGACGGCCTGCGCCAGGCCGGCCAGCAGCACCACGAGCGAAGGGGGGATGCGCCGACGCAGGCGCATCAGCCGTCCGCCCCCTGCCCGGCCGGCGAGACCTTGAACCAGCGCACGGCGCCGCCCTTGGTGTGCAGCACGACGAATTTCAGGCCGGCCTGCACATGCTGCTCGCCGCGCCGGGGCACATGGCCCATGGCGTGCGCGATCAGGCCGCCTATGGTGTCGAAGTGGGTGTCGAAGGCGCGGTCGCCCGCGCTGTCCGGGTCGCTGGCCAGCTGGATGCCGAAGGCCTCGTTGACGCGCTCGATCGGCGTGTCGCCGCTGACGCGGTAGGTTTGATCGGCCAGGCCGAAGATGTCGCCCTGGTCGGCCGCGATGTCGAACTCGTCCTCGATCTCGCCGACGATCTGCTCGAGCACGTCCTCGATCGTGATCAGGCCCGCGGTGCGGCCGAACTCGTCGATCACCATGGCCAGGTGGTTGCGGTTGCCGCGGAACTCGCGCAGCAGGTCGTTCAGGCCCTTGCTCTCGGGCACGAAAACCGCGGGGCGCAGCAGGGCTCGTATGTTGAGCTCGGGCGCGCGCTGCAGCTTGAGCAGGTCCTTGGCCAGCAGGATGCCGATGACGTTCTCGCGGTCGCCCTCGTAGACCGGAAAGCGCGAGTGCGCGGTCTCGATCACCAGGTGCAGCAGCGCGTCGAAGGGCGCATCGATGTCGATCAGGTCCATGCGCGGCGCCGCCACCATGACGTCGCCCGCGGTCATCTCGGCCATGCGGATCACGCCTTCGAGCATGACGCGGCTCTCGGCGTTGATGATTTGGTTGTCCTCGGCCTCGGCCAGGGTCTCGATCAGCTCATCGGTCGAGTCCGGTCCGGGATGGATGAACTCGGCCAGCTTTTGCAGAAAGGTGCGCTTGTCCTCGCGTTCGGCGTGACGCGCAGGGTGGGGGTCGGACACGGTCTTGGGGTGCAGGACCTGCAGTGGTTGAACAGACCCTCAAGGATAGCGGATTGGCGTGACAGCTCATGGCCGGCTCAGCGGCCCGACTTGTGGCGCGCGTCGCGCACGCCCTGGCGCACCTCCTGCACGCCGGCCAGGAAGTCGCGGAACTGCTTGGCCTGGGCCTTGAGCCGGTAGTCGAGCTCGGCCAGCCGCTCCTCGACCAGCTCGGTCACGCGCGTGTCCAGCGTGGCCGCGGGCAGCTTGAGGTAGGCCTCGCTCTCCGAGCCGTCACGCTCCACCGTGGCGCCGGCATGGCGCGCGATCTTGAGCATGGCCGTGTTCTCGCTCAGCGCGTGGATGAAGAGCATGTGCACGCCCTCGTTGCGCGCGTGCACCACGGCGCGCTCGAACAGGCGGGTCCCGTAACCGCGTCCGCGCGCCTTCCTGAGCACCGAAACGCCGAACTCGGCGCAGGAGGCGAACTGCGGGTCGAGCGAGAACGCCAGGTGGGCCATGGCGATGAGCTCCAGGCGCCGGTTGTAGATGCCGAAGATCTCGTCGCGCTCGAAGTTCAGACCCTCGCAGTAGCGACGGATATGCTCGTCGGTGGCCGGGTAGCCGAAGCGCAGGTAGCGGTCCTGGGCGTCGAGCGCGAGCAGGTGGCGCGCGATGCGTTCGCGGTGCCGGGGCCCGATGGCGCGGATCGGCACGATCGCGGGCGCCGTGCCCTGCGGCCGGAACCAGCCGCGCACGGCGTCCAGCAGCTCGGTCAATAGGTTCTTGGCGTCGCCCATGGACAGGAATATACGGGTTTTCCCCGAGTCCGGCACGTGAAAGCCCCAGGCTGTCAGACCGGCATGGCGGTGGTCGCCTTGACCCGGTCCATCACGAAGCTGGTCTTGCAGTCCTGCACGCTGGGGTGCTTGAGCAGGGTGTCCATCATGAAACGCGCATAGGCCGCCATGTCGGCCACCACCAGGCGCAGCAGGAAATCCATCTCGCCGGTCAGGGCCGCGCACTCGACGACCTCGGGCCAGCCCTGCACGCTGGCGCGAAACAGGTCCATGGGGTTGCGCTTGGCGCTTTCGGCGAGCTTCTCCAGCCGCACGTTGATGTAGGCGGTCAGGCCCAGGCCCACGGCCTCGGGCTTGACCAGGGCCACGTAGCGGTCGATCACGCCGGCGGCCTCAAGCTGCCGGACACGGCGCAGCACGGCACTCGGCGAGAGCCCCACGGCCTCGGCGATCTGGTCGTAGGTGGCGCGTCCGTCCGCCTGCAGAATGCGCAGAATCTGCCCATCAAGCTTGTCCAATGACTTCATATTGGAAATTTTGCAGTTTTCATGCGCTCAAGGCAAATCAAGCACCGCAAATTGCAGGAAAACTGAGGGCCTGCGGCCCTACAGTGGCGCATCACTTCACGAGAACCGCCATGAACGCATCACTGCCGCCATCCGTCGCCGCCAGCAGCTCCACCTGGGAGAACCCCATGGGCACAGACGGCTTCGAGTTCATCGAATATGCCGCCCCGGACCCGGTCGCCATGGGCCAGCTGTTCGAGCGCATGGGCTTTCGCGCCATCGCCAGGCACCGCCACAAGGCCGTCACGCTGTACCGCCAGGGCGGCATCAACTTCATCCTGAACGCCGAGCCGGACTCCTTCGCCCAGCGCTTCGCGCGCCTGCACGGGCCCAGCATCTGCGCGATCGCCTTCCGGGTGCAGGACGCCAAGGCCGCCTACGAGCGCGCGCTGGCGCTGGGCGCCTGGGGCTACGCGGGCCACGCCGGCCCGGGCGAGCTCAACATCCCGGCCATCAAGGGCATTGGCGACAGCCTGATCTACCTGGTGGACCGCTGGCGCGGCAAGAACAGCGCGCTGCCCGGCGACATCGGCAACATCGGCTTCTACGACGTGGACTTCGAGCCCCTGCCGGGTGTCAGCGGCGCCGAGGCCCTGAACCCCGAGGGCCATGGCCTGACCTACATCGACCACCTGACGCACAACGTGCACCGCGGCCGCATGGGCGAGTGGGCCGAGTTCTACGAGCGCATCTTCAACTTCCGCGAAATCCGCTACTTCGACCTCGAAGGCCAGGTGACGGGCGTCAAGAGCAAGGCCATGACCAGCCCCTGCGGCAGGATCCGCATCCCGATCAACGAGGAAGGCAAGGACCAGGCCGGCCAGATCCAGGAGTACCTGGACCGCTACCACGGCGAGGGCATACAGCACATCGCACTGGGCTCGAACGACCTGATCGCCACCGTGGACGCGCTGCAGCTGGACGGCATCAAGCTGCTGAGCACCAGCGACAGCTACTACGAGCTGCTCGACAAGCGCATCCCCGGCCATAGCGAGGACGTGGCCGCGCTGCAGCAGCGCAACATCCTGGTGGACGGCCAGCCGGGCGCCCTGCTGCTGCAGATCTTCAGCGAGAACCAGCTGGGCCCGATCTTCTTCGAGTTCATCCAGCGCAAGGGCAACGAGGGCTTCGGCGAAGGCAATTTCAAGGCCTTGTTCGAATCCATGGAGCTCGACCAGATGCGCCGCGGCGTGCTGGCGCAGCAGGCAGGCTGAGCGGCCCTGGCCACCTCAGGCCGCGCCATCGAAGCGATCCTGGCGGATCGCCTCCAGCGTGGCCTCGATGACCTGCGGGCACAGGGCCAGCGCCACATGCGGCAGGCCGGGCACCAGGCGGTTGCGCGCACCCTGCAGCATGGCGCTGGCGTAGGGCAGCACCACGTTGTCGCAGTCGGAATACCAGCAGGTGAACCGTGCCGCGCGCGCGGGCGGTTCCTGGCTCGCCAGCTCGGCCAGCCAGGCGCTGCCCAGCTGCATCTGACGCGCATTGACCGCGGCACTGAAATGGCCCAGCCAGGTGCCTCGGTGCGGCGTGGCGATGGTGACCACATGGTGCACGCGCCGCTCGGCCCCCGGCAGGCGCAGCCAGGCCCGCGCGGCCAGCCCGCCCATGCTGTGGCAGACCAGCACGGGTGGCAGGCCGGTGGCGACGCTCACGCGCGCCACGGCGTCCTCGATCTGCGTCACATAGGCGTCTATGCTGCCGAACACCGGCTCGAGGTTGAGCGCGAGGAATACCCGGCCCTCGGCGCGCAATCGGCGCAGCCACGGGTTCCACAGCCCGCGGTTGCAGGCGAAACCATGAACCAGCACCACGCCGCGCCGCCCCTCCCCGCCCGGCCCGGCCTGCAAC
>NZ_SCMM01000033.1:0-55132 GCF_005503345.1 Ramlibacter sp. 2FC | reverse complement strand
ACGCGCCGGAATCGCACGCCGTCCTCCCGCGCCGGCGTCCGTGACCGCACCCGAGCCGCCGGGCGGCGCTTGCGATTACATTTGCAAAAAAGCTTCGCCAGCCTGCCATGAACCAAGATCGGACTGTCAGAAACCTTTTCGGATGAAGATACGCATCCGTCAATTATTCAACGGACAACAAGCCTTATCCGTAAAGCGTCGTACCTTCCCACCTAAACTACGTGCATGACTGCTCGCCTGATCTCCCACATTCGCGTTGACGGACTTTTTGGTTTGTACACATACTCTGTCCCCGAGACAGGCGAACTTGCAAACGCGGCCATCCTCTATGGGGACAACGGAGTCGGGAAGAGTACGATTCTTAGACTGGTATTTCATCTGCTATCCGCAGCGCATGATCGCGGGCATCGAGGCGCCCTTTACCGGACCGAATTTGACCGGCTCGAGGTTTCCTTAGCGTCTGGAATCAAGTTGACCGCACGGGTTATCGAAAGGAACCCATCAAAGCTTCTTTTGCTGGAAGTACTTGATGGCGACAAGAGACTAGCAATCTGGGACTATCGACCTAGAGACGAGAACCGCTTCCTTGAGGCTGAGGCCATGTACCTCGAGATCGACGAACGCGGGCAGCACGTAGTGCGGCGTCGCACCGCGTCACCGCGGCGAAAGGAATTCGAAGGAATCCCTCGCGGCGAGCAGGCATATCTAGATGCTCTCAAGGCGCATGTGCCGACGCTCTTCATTCTGAATGCTGACCGCCGCCTGGATAGCGATAGCGTAGCCGACCCAAGTGACGAGGTCGAGCTTCGGCGGACTATGCAGTATGGCGAACCGAAACGAATTAATGAACTCGTTGTTCGCTCCCGTGAGATTGCCCTGTCACAAGCATTGAGTGCAGCTTCGCGCTGGATCAGCAGGAAGGCGGTTCTTGGAACCAACCAAGGTTCGATGAACGTGCATTCGGTGTATGGAGACGTACTCCGACGCCTAGTTTCGCCGAACAAGAAGGCTGCTCCAGTTCCCACTACCGGCTCTGGCGCCGATCTCTTGAAGCAGCTAGCCCATATCGATAGCAAGTCGTCGGAACATGCTCGCTATGAGCTTGCAACTCATCTACCGACAAACGATTTTCGGAAGGCCTTGAGTGGGCGAAGCACTAGCAAGAGTACGCTAGCTGCCGAGTTACTCCAACCCTACATTAAGAGCGTTGAAGGTCGACTTGAAGCTGTAGAGCCAATCTACCAGTTAATCGATCGCTTCGTAACCATCGTCAACAGCCTCCTAAGTGACAAAACGATTTCTTTCAAGCTTAGCCAGGGATTTAGCATTCAGAACCGCCTTGGGGTGCCTCTAAAGCCAGCCCAGCTTTCCTCAGGAGAGCAGCAACTTTTGCTCTTGTTCTGCTACGTTCTGACGGCCCGCGATACACCAACGGTCTTCATGATTGACGAGCCCGAGATATCCCTCAATATTAAGTGGCAGCGCCAGCTCGTTCAGTCCCTTCTGGATATCACTCAAGGTGCCAGCATCCAGTTCGTGTTCGCCTCCCACTCCATGGAACTATTGGCCCAGCATCGCAGCCGGGTTGTCAAGTTGGTGAGCAAGCCGTGAGCGACCAGACCCGTTGGTCTATCGAGGAACTTCTCGCAAGATACGACCTTGAGCCTCAGCTTGCCGATGTCTTTGTAGAGGGGTCGTTTGATAAAGAGATCTTGTCGCAAGTGTTTAACCAGTCAGCCCGCCGTGCGACTTTCTACGAAGTAGATACCGTAGATGTCCCGCCAGACCTGCTGAGACGGCATGGTCTCACATCTGGCAACAAGCAGCGTTTAATAGCGCTTTCCAAAGAGTTCGAAGCCCTGACATCCGACGCGAGCGTTGTCTGCCTTGTTGATCGCGATCTTGATCACTGGTTTGGCAACATAAGCGACACGCATCGCCTTCGATGGACCCGGTTCTGTTGCATCGAGAGCCACTTCATCACGCGTGAAATCGTAATAGATGTGGCACTCACCACAGGTGCCTCTCGAATCAAACAGGTCGACATCTTCGTCATCTCTCTATTCAATGTGCTTAAGACCTTGTATGCCTTTCGACTCGCAGATCGCGAGCTAAGCTTGTCGCTCAAGTGGGTGGCTCTGCGCAAGTACCTAGCCCGCGACGGTGACGCAGTTCAACTGAATACCGATAAGTATGTCGCAGCAACTCTCGGGGCGAACGCAGCGCTTGCCAAGAAGCAGGAGTTCGCAGGCTCGTGGAATACATGGTTGACGAAATTGGATGGCGATGTCCGACTCTCTGCCAGGGGGCACGATTACACTGAGCTTCTCGCGTGGGCTATAGGCGAGTTCAACGGGCACAAAGCCTTTGGGCAGCAGGCAGCGGTTGAGCGTTTGTTGGTGCTGCTAGCGAGGTCAGTTCCAACCATTTCCAACGAACTTCAGTGATACAAAACGTTCCGCTAAACGGAGGGCAAAGGACCGCTTATGTCAGACGTTGATTGTCCACTTTGCTCGGTTCAAAAAAGGTCTGATTAGGGTCGCTATGGAAAGCTTTGCATAGCGCCCCAAAGTCAGAAACCTCAAAGCCCCATCTCATACTCGATCGTGATCGGCGCGTGGTCCGAGAACTTCTCGTCCTTGTAGATCGCCTCGCGTCGCGCCAGCTGCGCCAGCGCCGGCGTGGCCAGGTGGTAGTCCAGCCGCCAGCCCACGTTGTTCGCATAGGCCTGGCCGCGGTTGCTCCACCAGGTGTAGGCGGTGTCGGTGGCCGTGGGCTGGAGCTGGCGGTAGACGTCGACCATGCGGGCCTCGTCCAGCAGCTTGGTCATCCAGGCGCGCTCCTCGGGCAGGAAGCCGCTGTTCTTCTGGTTGCTGCGCCAGTTCTTCAGGTCGATCTGCTGGTGCGCGATGTTGACGTCGCCGCACAGGATGAACTCGCGCTGCGCCTTCAGCGCCTCCAGGTGCGGGTAGAAGGCGTCGAGAAAGCGGAACTTGGCCTCCTGCCGCTCGGGGCCGGACGAGCCGCTGGGGAAGTAGGCGCTGACTATGGAAAGCTTGCGCGCCGGGGTGTCGAAGCGCAGCTCCACGTAGCGGCCCTCGGCGTCGAACTCGGGCGAGCCGAAGCCTATGATCACCTCGCTGGGCTCGTGGCGCGTGTAGACCGCCACGCCCGAATAGCCCTTTTTCTCGGCGAAGTGGAAATGCCCCTTGAGGCCGGCCAGCTGCTCGAAGCGGCCGGCCACGTCGGCGGCCTGGGCCTTGACCTCCTGCACGCAAATACAATCGGGCTGGTGCCGGGCCAGCCAGGTTTCCACCCCCTTGGTGGCGGCCGAACGGATGCCGTTGAGGTTTAGGCTGGTGAGTTTGAACAAGGATTTCCCCATGGTGGCAGAGAGCGCAAGGTCGGCTGGTCAGGACCAGCTGGCGCAGGATTTCGTGCAGTTTTCAGTCGACGCAGGCGTGCTGCGCTTCGGCGAGTTCAAGACCAAGGCCGGACGGCTGTCGCCGTATTTCTTCAATGCGGGCCTGTTCGACGACGGCGCCAAGCTAGGCCGGCTGGCCGAATTCTATGCAAAAGCGCTGATCGCCAGCGGCATCGAGTTCGACATGATCTTCGGCCCGGCCTACAAGGGCATTCCGCTGGGCGCGGCGGTGGCGATCGAGCTCGCGCGCCTGGGGACCAATGTGCCCTTTGCCTACAACCGCAAGGAGGCCAAGGACCACGGCGAGGGCGGCAGCCTGGTCGGCGCGCCGCTCAAGGGCCGGGTGCTGATCGTCGACGACGTGATGTCGGCGGGCACGGCGGCGCGCGAGTCGATCGCGCTGATCCAGGCCGCCGGCGCCACGCCACACGCGGTGGCGATCGCGCTGGACCGCCAGGAAATGGCCACCGAGAACGGCCGGGACGTGCCGCACAGCGCCGTGCAATACGTGCGCGACCAGCTGGGGCTGCAGGTCTGCGCGATTGCGCGCCTGGCGGATTTGCTGCAGTATCTGTCGCAGCACAGCAGCGAGGGCCTGGCGGCCCACCACGAGCGCGTGCTGGCTTACCGAAAACGTTACGGCGTGGAATAAGAAGCAAGGTGGAACGTGCAGGGTTGGCTCAGGACATCGTCGGCTTTCGTCATCTTCTTGGCCAGCCCGCTGGGCACGACCTGGGCCCAGCAGGGCATCTACACCTGCACCGCCGACAAGGGCCGCGCCATCACCTCCGACCGGCCCATCGCCGAATGCCTGGACCGCGAACAGCATGAGCGCAACCCCAGCGGCACGGTGCGCCGCACCATCGGCCCCTCGCTGACCGCGCCCGAGCGCGCCGCCCTGGAGGCGCGCGAGCGTCAGGCCGCCCAGAAGCAGGCCCGCATCGCCGAGGAAAGGCGCCGCGAGCGCGCGCTGCTGGTGCGCTACCCCAACCAGGCCGCGCACGACAAAGAGCGTGCCGAGGCGCTGCAACAGGTCGACGCCGTGATCCAGGCCGCGCAAAAGCGGGTGGACCAGCTGCTGGCGCAGCGCCAGCGCATAGACGCCGAGCTCGAGTTCTACCTGAAGGACCCGTCCAAGGCCCCGCCCGAGCTCAAACGCCAGGCCGAGGACAACACCCAGAGCCTGAACGTGCAGAAGCGCTTCATCGCCGACCAGGACAGCGAGAAGAAACGCATTCAGGCGCGCTTCGACGCCGAGCTGGCCAAGCTGCGCCCGCTGTGGGTACCCGCCGCGGCGGCCGGCCTGCCCGCGCGCTGAGACGCGTCAGGCCCCGCAGCCCGCTCAGCTGAGTTTCTGCTTGAGCAGTTGGTTGACCTGGGCCGGGTTGGCCTTGCCCTTGCTGGCCTTCATGACCTGGCCGACCAGGGCGTTGAAGGCCTTGTCCTTGCCGGCCTTGTACTGGGCCACGTTGTCGGCGTTGGCGGCGATCACCTCGTCGATGATTTTCTCGAGGGCGCCGGTGTCGCTCATTTGCTTGAGGCCCTTGGCCTCGATGAGGGCATCGACGTCCTGGCCCTCGCCGTTCCACAGCGCGTCGACCACCTGCTTGCCGGCGTTGTTCGAGATCGTGCCGTCGGCGATACGACCGATCACCATGGCCGCCTGGGCCGAACTCACCGGCGCCTGCTCGATACCGATCGCATTTGCATTCAGGCGGCGAGAGATTTCACCCATGATCCAGTTGCTGACCAGCTTGGGCTGCCCGCTGCGCTTCGCTGCGTCCTCGAAATAGGCCGCCATCGCCTTGCTTTGCGTGAGCGTGGTCGCGTCGTATTCGGGCAGGCCATAGTCGGCCACGAAGCGCGCCGCCATGGCGCGCGGCAGCTCGGGCATGCGCGCGCGCACCTCATCGATCCACTCGGGCGCGATCACCAGCGGCGGCAGGTCGGGGTCGGGGAAGTAGCGGTAGTCGGCCGAGTCTTCCTTGGTCCGCATGGCGCGGGTCTCGCCCGTGTCGGGGTCGAACAGCACCGTGGCCTGCTGGATCGCCAGGCCGTCCTCGAGCTGCTCGATCTGCCAGCGCACTTCGTAGTCGATGGCCTGCTGCATGAACTTGAAGCTGTTGAGGTTCTTGATCTCGCGGCGGGTGCCGAGCTTTTCGCCGGGCTTGCGCACCGAGACGTTGGCGTCGCAGCGGAAGCTGCCTTCCTGCATGTTGCCGTCGCAGATGCCTATCCAGGTCACGATCTTGTGCAGCTCCTTGGCGTAGGCCACGGCCTCGTCGGACGAGCGCATGTCGGGCTCGGTCACGATCTCGAGCAGCGGCGTGCCGGCGCGATTCAGGTCTATGCCCGATTGCCCGACGAAGTCCTCGTGCAGCGACTTGCCCGCGTCCTCCTCGAGGTGGGCACGCACCAGGCGCACGGCCTTCTTCTCGTCGCCCAGGTAGAACTCGATCTGGCCGCCCTGCACCACCGGGATCTCGAACTGGCTGATCTGGTAGCCCTTGGGCAGGTCCGGGTAGAAGTAGTTCTTGCGCGCGAACACGCTGCGCGGCGCCACATGGGCGCCGATCGCGAGGCCGAACTCGATGGCGCGCTCGACCGCGCCCTTGTTCATCACCGGCAGGGTGCCGGGCAGGGCCAGGTCCACCGCGCAGGCCTGGGTGTTGGGCTCGGCGCCGAAGGCGACCGAGGCGCGGCTGAAGATCTTGGACTGGGTGGACAGCTGGGCGTGGGTCTCGAAGCCGATCACCACCTCGTAGCCCTGAATCAGTTGAGGAGTGCTCATGGTCAGATGCCCTCCGGCTTGCGCAGATGCCAGTCGGTCGCCTGCTGCAGGCGGTGCGCTGCGTTGAGCAGCTTGGCTTCGGAGAAGTAGTTGCCTATCAGCTGCAGGCCCACGGGCAGCGGCTTGCCGCTGCCCGCTTCCGAACCTTGCATGCCGGCCTCGCTGAAGCCGCAGGGCACGCTCATGCCGGGCAGCCCGGCCAGCGAGCCCGGCAGGGTGAAGATGTCGGCCAGGTAGTCGGCCAGCGGGTCGCTGCCATGCGCGCCGAGCTGCCAGGCCACGCTGGGCGCGACCGGGCCGGCGATCAGGTCGCATTGCTTGAAGGCCTGCTGGAAGTCGTCGGCGATCATGCGCCGGATCTTCTGCGCCTGCAGGTAGTAGGCATCGTAGTAGCCGTGCGAGAGCACGTAGGTGCCTATCATGATGCGGCGCTTGACCTCGTCGCCGAAGCCCTGGGCGCGCGTCTTCTTGTACATGTCGACCAGGTCGGCATAGTCCTTGGCGCGGTGGCCGAACTTCACGCCGTCGAAGCGCGCCAGGTTGGAGCTGGCCTCGGCCGGGGCGATGATGTAGTAGACGGGGATGGCCAGCTCGGTGCGCGGCAGCGAGATCTCGACCAGCTGGGCGCCCAGCTTCTGGTATTCCTTGAGCGCCGCGTCGATCGCGGCGCGCACGTCGGCCGACAGGCCTTCGCCAAAGAACTCTTTGGGCACGCCGATGCGCAGGCCATCGAGCGAGTCGTTCAGGCCGCGCGTGAAGTCCTCGGGCGGCAGATCGAGCGAGGTCGAGTCGCGGTCCGGGTCCGGGCCGCACATGGCCGACAGCAGCAGCGCGCAGTCCTCGGCCGTACGCGCCATGGGGCCGGCCTGGTCCAGGCTGGAGGCAAAGGCGATCATGCCGTAGCGCGAGGCGCGGCCGTAGGTCGGCTTGATGCCGGTGATGCCGCAGAAGGCGGCCGGCTGGCGGATCGAGCCGCCGGTGTCGGTGCCGGTCACGGCCGGCGCCAGGCGGGCGGCCACGGCGGCCGCGCTGCCGCCCGATGAGCCGCCCGGCACGCGCGCGCGGTCCCAGGGGTTGTGCACCTTGGCGTAGGCCGAGTTCTCGTTGGCCGAGCCCATGGCGAACTCGTCGCAGTTGAGCTTGCCCAGGCTCACCATGCCGGCGCCGCCCTCGGCCAAGCCGAGCCGGGCCACCACGGTGGCGTCGAAAGGCGAGCGGTAGCCCTCCAGCATGCGCGAGCCGGCCGTGGTCGGGAAGTCGCGCGTGACGAAGATGTCCTTGTGCGCCACTGGCACGCCCAGCAGCGGGGCGCTGTCGCCCGCGGCCAGGCGCGTGTCGGCCGCCTGGGCCTGGGCCAGGGTGGCGGCCTCGTCGATGGCGAGGAAGGCGCCGAGCCCGGCCTGGGCCTGGGCGCGCGCGAGGAAATGGCGGGCGGCTTCCACCGCCGAGACGCTGCGGCTGCGCAGTTGCTCGGCCAGCTGGGCCACCGTGAGGTCGTGAAGCTGGGTCATGGCCGGCCTCACTCGATGACCTTGGGCACCAGGAACAGGCCGCGCTCGACGGCCGGCGCACTGCGCTGGTTGGCCTCGCGCTGGTCGGGCTCGCTCACGCTGTCCTCGCGCAGGCGCAGGGCCACTTCCTGGATCGCGGCGACCGGATGGGCCAGCGGCGCTATGCCGCTGGTATCCACAGCCCGCATGGCCTCGACGATGCCGAAGAAGCCGTTGAGCTGCGTGAGCATGCGCTCACTCTCTTCGGGCTGCAATTCGAGCCGCGCCAGATTGGCGATCCGGGCGATGTCCTGGGAAGTCAACGACATAGGGAATGGGGGTTCGGAAACCAGATGTAAGGCTGAAATTCAGGCGGCGCTGTGGGGAGTTATTCACAGGCGATCGGGTATTATCCCGTGTTTGCCGCAGCGCCAGCCGAACGGTCGGCATTTGCGCTGAAAACACAATTTCAAAATGGTCAACAGGGCGATGGCGGGCCGAAGCGCATGCCGTGCCCGAGAGGATTTGTCATGTTTGGAGCTTTCCGTCGGTACTTCTCCACCGACCTGGCGATTGACCTGGGCACCGCCAACACCCTGATCTACGTGCGCGACAAGGGCATCGTGCTGGACGAGCCCTCGGTGGTCGCGATCCGCCACGAAGGCGGGCCCCAGGGCAAGAAGACCATCCAGGCCGTCGGCAAGGAAGCCAAGGCCATGCTGGGCAAGGTGCCCGGCAACATCGAGGCCATCCGCCCGATGAAGGACGGCGTGATCGCCGACTTCACCGTCACCGAGCAGATGCTCAAGCAGTTCATCAAGATGGTGCATCCGCGCGGCGTGCTCAAGCCCAGCCCGCGCATCATCATCTGCGTGCCCTGCGGCTCGACCCAGGTCGAGCGCCGCGCGATCCGCGAGTCGGCTCTTGGAGCGGGCGCCTCCGAGGTCTACCTGATCGAGGAGCCCATGGCGGCCGCGATCGGCGCCGGCCTGCCGGTGTCGGAAGCCAGCGGCTCGATGGTGGTCGACATCGGCGGCGGCACCACCGAGGTCGGCGTGATCTCGCTGGGCGGCATGGTCTACAAGGGCAGCGTGCGCGTGGGCGGCGACCGCTTCGACGACGCCATCATCAACTACATCCGCCGCAACTACGGCATGCTGATCGGCGAGCCCACGGCCGAGTCCATCAAGAAGAACATAGGCTCGGCCTTCCCCGGCTCCGAGGTCAAGGAGATCGAGGTCAAGGGCCGCAACCTGTCCGAGGGCGTGCCGCGCAGCTTCACCATCTCGAGCAACGAGATCCTGGAGGCGCTGACCGATCCGCTCAACAACATCGTCTCGGCCGTCAAGACCGCGCTCGAGCAGACCCCGCCCGAGCTCGGCGCCGACATCGCCGAGCGCGGCATGATGCTGACCGGCGGCGGCGCCCTGCTGCGCGACCTCGATCGCCTGCTGGCCGAGGAGACCGGCCTGCCGGTGCTGGTGGCCGAGGAGCCGCTGACCTGCGTGGTGCGCGGCTGCGGCATGGCGCTCGAGCGCATGGACCGCCTGGGCAGCATCTTCACCAGCGAGTAAGCACGCCCGATCCGGCCGGCCTTGCCGACGCGCAGGCCGGCCTTTTCCATACCGGCCCGCCACAGGACTTCGCCCCGCCCTCTCACGCGACGCCTTCACGCACATGCCACTGGGAACCCTGGACCGCACCCCGCCGCCCTTCTTCAAGCAGGGGCACTCGGCGCTGTCCAAGCTGCTGTTCTTCAGCGCGCTGGCCCTGTTCCTGATGGTGGCCGACGCGCGCTTTCGCGTCATGCAGCCGCTGCGCGCGGCCGTGGCCACGGTGCTGTACCCGGCGCAATGGCTGGCCATGCAGCCGCTGCTGGCCGCGCAGTCCGCGGGCGACTACCTGACCAGCCTGCAGAGCGCGCAGCAGGCCGAACAGGCGGCGCGCCAGCAGCTGGCACGGCAGTCGCAGCGCGCCGGCCAGGTCGAGCTGCTCACGCTGGAGAACACCCAGCTGCGCCAGCTGCTGGGCCTGCGCGGCCAGCTCCGCGTGGCCTCGCAGGCCGCCCAGGTGCTGTACGACGCACCCGACCCCTACACGCGCAAGGTGATCCTCGACAAGGGCCTGTCGCAGGGCGTGGCCGCAGGCTCGCCGGTGATCGACGCCGCGGGCGTGCTGGGCCAAGTCACACGCGTCTACCCGCTGGTCAGCGAGGTCACGCTGCTGACCGACCGCGAGCAGGCTATTCCCGTGCTCAACACCCGCACCGGCGCGCGCGGCGTGGCCTATGGCGACCCGCTGACCCAGGGCGGCGCGCTGGAGCTGCGCTTCATGCCGGCCAACGCCGACGTGCAGGAAGGCGACCTGCTGAGCACCAGCGGCGTGGACGGCATCTACCCGGCCGGCCTGCCGGTGGCCAGGGTGGCCCGCGTGGAGCGGCGCGCCGACTCGGCTTTCGCGCGCATCCACTGCACGCCCCAGGCCCTGGTGGCCGGCGCCCGGCACGTGATGGTACTCAAGCCGCTGGCCGACCAGATCCCGGCGGTGCCGGCCGCCGACAAGGCGCCCGCGCCCGCCGCGCGTGGCGCGCGCACGCGCGGCAAGGAGGCCCAGCCATGATCATGCGGCCCGGCCAGCAGTTGCTGCTGCCCGCCAACCCGGTCTTCATCTGGACCAGCCT
This sequence comes from Ramlibacter sp. 2FC, assembly GCF_005503345.1. Classification (NCBI taxonomy): domain Bacteria; kingdom Pseudomonadati; phylum Pseudomonadota; class Betaproteobacteria; order Burkholderiales; family Comamonadaceae; genus Ramlibacter; species Ramlibacter sp. 2FC. Next base: position 44,747 of record NZ_SCMM01000033.1, on the reverse strand, counting down.
GATCGCGGCCCTGCTGCTGGACATGCTGCCGCTGGGCCGCCAGGCCTGGATGCCGGACTTCCTGGCCATGGCCCTGGTGTTCTGGAGCGTGCACCAGCCGCTGCGCGTGGGCGTGGGCGCAGCCTTCGTGTTCGGCCTGGCGATGGACGTGCACCAGGCCGGCCTCCTGGGCCAGCACGCGCTGTCCTACACCGTGCTGAGCTACTTCGCGATCACCATCCACCGCCGCCTGCTGTGGTTCAGCGTGCCGGCCCAAGCCCTGCAGGTGCTGCCGCTGTTCATGGCCGCCCATGCCATCGCCCTGCTGCTGCGCCTGATCGGCGGCGGCCTGTTCCCCGGCTGGTCGCTGCTGCTGGCACCGCTGCTCGAGGCCCTGCTCTGGCCGGTGGCCAGCGTGCTGCTGCTGGCGCCGCAGCGCCGCGCGCCCAACCCCGACGAGAACCGTCCCCTGTAAGGACCCAAGGCCGTCCGCATGACCGAACTGCGCAACGTCGAAGCCGAGCTCTACCGCTTCCGCCTGCGGGTGCTGGCCATAGGCGCGGTGGTGCTGCTGGCCTTCGGCCTGCTGGCCGCGCGCCTGGTCTACCTGCAGGTGGTGCGCCATGCCGACCTGGACGAGCAGGCCGAGAGCAACCGCACGGCCATCGTGCCCGTCGTGCCCAACCGCGGCCTGATCCTGGACCGCAACGGCGTGGTGCTGGCCAGCAACTACGCGGCCTACACGCTGGAGATCACGCCCTCGCGCGCCGGCAAGCTCGACGACACGCTCGAGGCCCTGTCCGAGCTGGTCGAGATCCAGCCGCGCGACCGGCGCCGCTTCAAGAAGCTGCTCGAGGAGTCGAAGAACTTCGAATCGCTGCCGATACGCACGCGCCTGACCGACGAGGAGGTGGCGCGCTTCGCCGCCCAGCGCTACCGCTTTCCCGGCGTGGAGATCAAGGCGCGGCTGTTCCGCCACTACCCCCATGGCGAGCTGGCCAGCCACGTGATCGGCTACATCGGCCGCATCAACCAGCGCGAGAAGGAGCGCATCCAGGACTCGGAGGACGAGGCCAATTACCGCGGCACCGAGTACATAGGCAAGCTCGGCGTCGAGCAGAGCTACGAGCAGCAGCTGCACGGCCAGACCGGCTTCGAGCTGATCGAGACCTCGGCCGGCGGCCACGCGGTGCGCCGCCTGGGCAACCGTCCGGCCACGCCCGGCAACACCGTGGTGCTGTCGATCGACATCAAGCTGCAGAAGCTGGTCGAGGAACTGTTCGGCGAGCGGCGCGGCGCGCTGGTGGCGCTCGACCCCAGGACCGGCGAGGTGCTGGCCTTCGTCAGCAAGCCCACCTTCGACCCCAACCTGTTCGTCGAGGGCATAGACGTCGAGAACTGGCAGGCGCTCAACGAGTCGATCGACAAGCCGCTGTTGAATCGGGCCCTCCGGGGTACGTACCCGCCGGGTTCGACCTACAAGCCCTTCATGGCCCTGGCCGCGCTGCAGACCGGCAAGCGCGCGGCCAGCGTGGTGGTGCAGGACAACGCCTCCTGGACCTTCGGCGGCCACACCTTCCGCAGCCATGGCGACACGGCGCTCGGCCCGGTGAACATGCACCGCAGCATCGTGATGTCGAGCAACGTCTACTACTACTCGCTGGCCAACGAGCTGGGCGTGGACCTGATCCACGACTTCATGAAGCCGCTGGGCTTCGGCCAGATCACCGGCATCGACATCCAGGGCGAGGTGCGCGGCGTGCTGCCCAGCCAGGACTGGAAGCGCAACACCTACAAGCGCCCCGAGCAGCGCAGGTGGTACGCGGGCGAGACCATCTCGCTGGGCATAGGCCAGGGCTACAACAGCTTCACCATGCTGCAGCTCGCGCACGCGACCGCCACGCTGGCCAACGGCGGCCTGCGCCACCGCCCGCGCCTGGTCGTCGCCACCGAGGACGCGGTGAGCCGCACGCGCGCGCCGGTGCCGGCCGAGCCGGGCCAGGACCTGGGCCTCAAGCCCGAGCATGTGGCGGTGGTGCACAAGGCCCTGGTCGGCGTGACGCAGGAAGGCACCTCGGCCCGGGTGTTCGCCGGCGCACCCTACCTCAGCGCGGGCAAGACCGGCACCGCGCAGGCCGTGACCATCGGCCAGAGCCAGAAGTACAACGCGTCCAAGCTCGAGGAGCACCAGCGCGACCACGCGCTCTACATGGCCTTCGCGCCCGTGGAGGCCCCCAGGATCGCCCTGGCCGTGGTCGTCGAGAACGCCGGCTTCGGCGCGGCCCATGCGGCGCCGATCGCGCGCCGCGTGTTCGACTACTGGCTGCTCGGCCAGCACCCCAACCCCACGGACCTGGCCGCAGTGCAAAAGGGCCAGGCCGCCGCGCCTATCGGCCAGCCGCTGAACGCGGCCGAGCAGGACCCGGCCACGGCCAGGCACTGAGCGCCGCCTCCATCGGCTCTCTTGCGCTCATTGCGCGGCTTGGGCGGCCGGCTCGGGTGCCGGCAGGCGACCGCTGCACAGCCCCTTCACGGTGGCCAGCGCCAGCAGCGCGATGACCAGCGTGACCGCGACCAGCAACAGGCAGGCCATGGTCTGGAACCAGGGCGCGGCATCCATTGCCAAGCGCAGGCTCAGGGCGCTGAACGCCGCGAGCGGAAAGGACAGCGCCCAGAACGTCAAGCCGAAGGGCTGCGGCAGGCTGCGCCGAAGCACCAACCCGGACCACAGGACAAAGAACAGCGCCATGCCCCAGAACGACCAGCCCAGCAGGATGGGCGCGCCGAGCTGCAACAGAGCCAGGCCGATCGCGGCCGGCGGCGCGACGGTGATAAAGGTGGTCGGCAGCAGCGGTGTCGGCCACAGGCCGCTGGCGGCGATGCGCAGCGCCAGCAAGGCCAGGACCAGCGGCCAGAGCAGCACGCCCACGCCCAGCTGCGCCGCCGACCAGGCGAGTTGACCGAGCGGGGCGCCGGCCAGCGGCACCAGCACATTGCCCACCGCCGGAATGAACAGCAGCGGCGTGATGGACGGCCAGGACAGACCTTCGGCCCTGACCGGGCTCAACCAGCGGCCCAGGGTCCAGACCGTGACGCCCAGTTGCAGTGCAGCGCCGACCATCCACAAACCGGCGACCAGCTGGCCGGGCCCGGCCAGCACCACGGCGACCGTGGCCAGCAGGATCAGCGACACCGGCACCGCCGCCGCGAAAGCATGACGCACCGGATGCCTAAGGTCTTCCGTCAGCGCCTGCGGGTAACGCCGCCAGCGCAGCAGGGAAAGGACCGTCAGCAAGCCAAACACCAGCGCGGCCAGAGCACCCAGCAACAAGGCGCAGGCGCCAGCCAGGCCGCCCATGAACGGCCCGGCCCGCTGCCAAGCCAGTGCCAGGCCGCTGAGACCCATGACGATGGCAAACCAGCCGGGCGATAGAGACTTGAGCGGGGTGGGATGGTGCAACATGCCGGAACCTCCGGCATATCCACGCAAGATTGGTGCCTACTTGAGCTGCAGGTCTTGCGCGTCGCGCACCTCCACCGTGACCGGGAAGCCCTGGGACACGCTTTGCGTGACGGTGCAGAAGGCCTCGAACTGGGCCAGCGCGCGATCGAGGTGCTGCAGCGAGGCGGCCGGCACGCCGAGCCGGATCACGGCCCTCATGCCCAGCACGCGCAGCCGGCCCTCGACGTTACGGCCGACCTCGGCCTCGACCTCGCAGGCCAGGGGTTCGGGCGCCTGCTTGTATTTGCGCAGCGCGAACAGCAGCGAGGACGACAGGCAGTTGCCCACGGCCGCCGCGAGCAGCTGCACCGGCTCGGGCCCGCGCCCCGTACCCAGCGGCGGCGGCTCGTCGGCCAGCAGGTTCGGCACCCCCTCGCCGAAGGACACGGAGAAGCAGTAGTCGGCCTCCTGGGTCAGGCCGATGGAGATGGTTTGCTCGCTCATGATTCGCTCCCCCTCAGGATGAAAAAGGCCTCCAGAGCCGGGGCTGTGGAGGCCGTCAATCTGTGCCGTGGCTTGGCTTCAGAACGGAATGTCGTCGTCCATGTCGTCGAAGCCGCTCGAGGCGCGCGCTGCGGGCGCCGGGGCCTGGCGCGGCGCCGGTGCGGCTGCAGGTCGCGGAGCAGGTGCCGCGCGGCGCGGCGGCGCGCTGTCGTAGCCGCCCTCGTCGCCGCCGCCGGCCGGGCCACCCATGCCCTCGCGCCCGCCGAGCAGCTGCAGCTCGGTGGCGATGATGTCGGTGGCATTCTTCTCGATGCCGTCCTTGTCGGTGTACTTGCGGTAGGTCAGGCGACCCTCCACGTAGATCGGGCGGCCCTTCTTGACGTACTCGCCGGCGATCTCGGCCAGGCGGTCGAAGAAGGTGACGCGGTGCCACTGGGTGTCCTCGACCATCTCGCCGGTGTTCTTGTCCTTGCGCCGGCTGGAGGTGGCGACGCTGACGTTGGCGACGGCCTGGCCCGAGGGCAGGTAGCGGATTTCGGGGTCGCGGCCGCAATTGCCGACGAGGATGACTTTGTTGACGGATGCCATGGTGTGTGTGCCCGCAGGGAGGTGCAAAACCGACATTGTGCCGCATGCACCGCCCGCGGGACGCATGCCAAAATCCCCGGCCATGAAAGGCGAACCCGACTTCCTCAGCAACCTGCGCCAAGAGTTCGCCGACCACCGCGTCTGGCTCGACCGCCTGGTCGTCGCCGGCTTCGCGGTCGCCGCCGGCGCGGCCGTGGTGGGCTTCACGCTGCTGGCCGACGGCGCCTTCGAGCTGTTCCTGGCGCTGCAGGGCCGCTGGCCCTGGTTCACCCTGCTCTGGACCCCGGCCCTCACCGCCGCCGTGGTCTGGGCCACGCGGCGCTGGTTTGCCGCCGCCTCGGGCTCGGGCGTGCCCCAGGTGGTGGCCGCGCTGGACCCGCGCCTGGAGGAGGGCCGGCGCGGCCTGCTGGTCTCGGTGAAGCTGTCGGCCGCCAAGGTGCTGGCGGTCTCGGGCGGCCTGCTGGCCGGCCTGTCGATCGGGCGCCAGGGCCCTTCGGTCCAGGTCGCGGCCGGCATCATGTTCAGCGCCCGCCACTGGCTGTCGCCGCGCTCGGGCATCAGCGCGCGCGAGCTGCTGGTGGCCGGCGGCGCGGCCGGCATCGCGGCGGCCTTCAACACGCCGCTGGGCGGCATCGTGTTCGCGATCGAGGAGCTGTCGCGGCGCCTGGAGCAGCGCAGCAGCGGCCTGATGCTGGCCGCCATCGTGATCGCGGGCCTGGTCGCGGTCTCGGCGCTGGGCAACCTGGCCTATTTCGGCCGCATCCATATCGAGGCCGTGGGCTGGCGGCTGCTCGCGCCGGGCCTGCTGGTGGCGCTGGCCAGCGGCCTGCTGGGCGGCCTGATGGCGCGGCTGCTGGTGGCCTCGCTGACCGGCCTGCCCGACCGCTTCTGCGCCTACCGGCGCAAGCGCCCGGTGAGCTTCGCCGCGCTGTGCGGCCTGGCCGTGGCGGCGATCGGCCTGCTGACCCAGGCCAGCGCCCTGGGCGGCGGCCACCACCACACGCGCGAGCTGCTGGCGGGCCAGGCCGAACCCCTGCCCATCGTCTGGACCTGGCTCAAGTTCGTCGCCTCCTGGCTGTCGGCCTGGGCCGGCATGCCGGGCGGCATCTTCGGCCCCAGCCTCGCTATCGGCGCGGGCATAGGCAGCGACGTGGCCTGGCTGATCGCGCCGCAGCACCAGGTGGCGCTGATCGCGCTGGGCATGGCCGGCTTCCTGGCCGCGGTCACGCAGACCCCGATCACGGCCATGATCATCGTGATGGAGATGGTCGACGGCTACGCCATGGTGCTGAGCCTGATGGCCTGCGCCCTGCTGGCCAGCCTGGTCTCGCGCCTGGTCAGCCGCCCGCTCTACCCGACGCTGGCCGACCTCATGCTGCGCCAGCTCGCGCCGCCGGCAGCTGCAGGCCCCGGCCCAGCAGCAGCCACAGCAGCATCAGGACCGCACAGGCCAGAAACAGCGCCGCATTCCCCGCCAGCTTGACCAGGGCGCCGCCCATCAGGCCGCCGGCGAACAGACCCAGCGACTGCAGGGTGTTGTAGATGCCCAGGGCCGCGCCGCGCGCGCCGGCCGGCGCCAGGCGCGAGATCAGGCTGGGCTGGCTGGCCTCCAGCACGTTGAAGCTGCAGAAGAACAGGAACAGCAGGCCGCCCAGGGCCCCGAGCTGCGGCGCGCGCACGGCGAGCAGGAAACCGATCTGCACCAGCACCAGCAGGGCGATCGCGGCCAGCAGCACCTGGCGCAGGTAGCCGCGGCGCTCCAGCGGGAACAGCAGGCCGCCCATGACCAGGAAGGAAGCCAGCACGGCCGGCAGGTAGACCTGCCAGTGCCCGGCCTTGGGCAGGCCGGCCTGCACCAGCAGGGCCGGCACGGCCACCCACATGGCCATCTGCACGCTGTGCAGCACGAACACGCCCAGGTTCAGCCGCCACAGCGCGGGATGGCGCCACAGCTGGGCCAGCGCCGCGCGCGGCGCCGGTGCATGGCTGGCCGGCTCGGCCGGCGTCCAGGCCAGGACCACGGCGATGCCGGCCAGCGCCAGCGCGGCCGTGAGGCCGAACAGGCCGGACAGGCCCATCCAGGCGGCCAGCGGCGGCGCCGCCATCAGCGAGAGCGCGAAGCTCAGGCCTATGCTGGCGCCCACCAGGGCCATGCCCTTGGTGCGCACGCTGTCGCGCGTGAGGTCCGCCAGCAGCGCCGTCACCGCCGCCGAGATCGCGCCCGCGCCCTGCAGCGCCCGCCCGGCCAGCAGCCAATGCACCGAGGGCGCCAGCGCCGCCAGCAGGCTGCCGGCGGCGAACAGGGCCAGCCCGGCGACGATCACGCGCTTGCGCCCCCAGCGGTCCGAGGCCAGGCCCAGCGGCACCTGCATGCAGGCCTGGGTGAGGCCATAGATGCCCATGGCCAGGCCGACCAGGGCCGGGTCGTCACCGCCCGGCAAGCGGCTCGCCTCCAGCGCGAACACCGGCAGCACCAGGAACAGGCCCAGCATGCGCAGGGCGAAAATCGAGGCCAGCGAGGCGCTGGCGCGCCGCTCCAGCGGCGTCATGGCGCTGGACGCGGGCGCCGCGGCAGCGGCAGACGGGGCGAGGGAGGTCTCAGACACGCGGGAAACCGATTGCGGGGCGGTGGCGAAACCCGTGATTGTCCGCTATCGGCGCCGGCCGGGCAGGCGGGCAGCGGCCCGGCCCGGCCGGCCTTCCTCATAATGGAGGGTTTTCCTGCGGCGCGCCTTATCTTGAACCCATCGAACGACAGCGACTACCTCGCCAGCCTGCTGCGCCAGCCGCGCATCAGCGTGCGCGGCGCGCGCACGCACAACCTCAAGAACGTCGACCTGGACATCCCGCGCAACCAGCTGGTGGTGATCACCGGCCTGTCGGGCTCGGGCAAGTCCAGCCTGGCCTTCGACACCCTGTACGCCGAAGGCCAGCGCCGCTACGTGGAGAGCCTCTCGGCCTACGCGCGCCAGTTCCTGCAGCTGATGGACAAGCCCGACGTGGACCTGATCGAGGGCCTGTCGCCGGCGATCAGCATCGAGCAGAAGGCGACCAGCCACAACCCGCGCTCCACCGTGGGCACGGTGACCGAGATCCACGACTACCTGCGCCTGCTCTACGCGCGCGCCGGCACGCCCTACTGCCCCGAGCACGGCCTGGCGCTGCAGGCCCAGACCGTGAGCCAGATGGTGGACGCGGTGCTGGCCCTGCCGGCCGAGACCCGGCTGATGGTGCTGGCGCCGGTGGCGCGCGAGAAGAAGGGCGAATTCGCCGAGCTGTTCGCCGACATGCAGGCCCAGGGCTACATCCGCTTCCGCGTCGACGGCCAGGCCTACGAGGCGGAGAACCTGCCGGCGCTGAAGAAGGCCGAGAAGCACGACATCGACGTGGTGATCGACCGCATCAAGGTGCGCGCCGAGGCCGACGCGGCCGCGCGCGACGCGCTGCGCCAGCGCCTGGCCGAGAGCTTCGAGGCCGCGCTGCGCCTGGCCGAGGGGCGCGCCATCGCGCTGGAGATGGATGCCGGGCAGGAGCACCTGTTCAACGCCAAGTTCGCCTGCCCGGTCTGCAGCTACTCGATCAGCGAGCTCGAGCCGCGCCTGTTCTCGTTCAACTCGCCGGTCGGCGCCTGCCCCAGCTGCGACGGCCTGGGCACCACCGAGGTGTTCGACCCGGCGCGCGTGGTCGCCTTTCCCAGCCTCAGCCTGGCCAGCGGCGCGATCAAGGGCTGGGACCGGCGCAACGCCCATTACTTCACCCTGCTCGAGAGCCTGGCCAAACACTACCAGTTCGACATCGAGGCGCCGTTCGAGGCGCTGCCGCCGGCGGTGCAGCAGGTGATCCTGCACGGCTCGGGCGAGCAGGAGATCAAGTTCAGCTACCTGGCCGACGGCGCCGCGGGCCCGCGCAAGCTCAGCAAGAAGCACCCCTTCGAAGGCATCATCCCCAGCATGGCGCGGCGCTACCGCGAGACCGACTCGGTGCTGGTACGCGAGGACCTGGGCCGCTTGCGCAGCACCCAGGCCTGCGGTGACTGCGGCGGCGCGCGCCTGCGGCGCGAGGCGCGCCATGTCAAGGTCGGCGAGGGCGATCAGGCGCGCGCCCTGCACCAGATCAGCCATGTCACGCTGGGCGAGGCCCAGCAGTACTTCAACGGCCTGCAGATGCGCGGCGCCAAGGCCGAGATCGCCGACAAGGTGGTGCGCGAGATCGGCAACCGGCTCAAGTTCCTCAACGACGTGGGCCTGAACTACCTGAGCCTGGCGCGCAGCGCCGAGACCCTGTCGGGCGGCGAGGCCCAGCGCATCCGCCTGGCCAGCCAGATCGGCTCGGGCCTGACCGGCGTGATGTACGTGCTCGACGAGCCCAGCATAGGCCTGCACCAGCGCGACAACGACCGACTGATCGCCACGCTCAAGCACCTGCGCGACCTGGGCAACAGCGTGCTGGTGGTCGAGCACGACGAGGACATGATCCGCGCGGCCGACCATGTGATCGACATGGGCCCGGGCGCCGGCGTGCACGGCGGCCACGTGGTCGCCCAGGGCAGCTGCGACGAGGTGCTGGCCGCGCCCGGCTCGCTGACCGGGCAGTACATGTCCGGCGCCAAGACCATCGCGGTGCCGGCCAGGCGCCATGCGCCGGGCGAGGCCTGCATCGAGATCGTCAAGGCCAGCGGGCACAACCTCAAGCAGGTCAGCGTCAGCTTCCCGGTCGGCCTGCTGAGCTGCGTGACCGGCGTCTCGGGCTCGGGCAAGTCCACCCTGGTCAACGACACGCTGTACGCCGCCGCCGCGCACCAGATCCACCGCGCGCACGACGAGCCGGCGCCGCATGAGGAGATCCTGGGCCTCGAGCATTTCGACAAGGTGATCAACGTCGACCAGTCGCCGATAGGCCGCACGCCGCGCAGCAACCCGGCCACCTACACGGGCCTGTTCACGCCGATCCGCGAGCTGATGGCCGAGGTGCCGATGGCGCGCGAGCGCGGCTACGGCTCGGGGCGCTTTTCCTTCAACGTGACCGGCGGGCGCTGCGAGGCCTGCCAGGGCGACGGCGTGGTCAAGGTGGAGATGCATTTCCTGCCCGACGTCTACGTGCCCTGCGACGTCTGCCACGGCCTGCGCTACAACCGCGAGACCCTGGAGGTGCAGTGGAAGGGGCGCAACATCGCGCAGATTTTGGACATGACGGTGGAGCAGGCGCACGCCTTCTTCAAGGACCTGCCGGCCATCGCGCGCAAGCTGCAGACCCTGCTCGACGTGGGCCTGTCCTACATCCGGCTGGGCCAGTCGGCCACCACGCTCTCGGGCGGCGAGGCCCAGCGTGTCAAGCTGGCGCAGGAGCTGTCCAAGCGCGACACCGGGCGCACGCTCTACATCCTCGACGAGCCGACCACCGGCCTGCATTTCGCCGACATAGACCTGCTGCTCAAGGTGCTGCACCAGCTGCGCGACGCCGGCAACACCATCGTCGTGATCGAGCACAACCTGGACGTGATCAAGACCGCCGACTGGCTGATCGACATGGGCCCCGAGGGCGGGGCCGGCGGCGGCAGCGTGGTCGGCGTGGGCACGCCGGAGCAGCTGGCGGCCAATCCGGCCAGCTTCACCGGGCACTACCTCAAGCGGCTGCTGGCCTGACCAGGCCGCTGCGGTAGCGCCGCCGGCCCAGGGCTGGCAGACTGGCGGCCTCCCATCCTTCCACCGCCATGGCCCTGGAAACCGAACTCAAGCTCGGCCTGTCGCCGGGCGACCTGCCGCGCCTGCTGGCCCACCCCCTGCTGGCCGGCCAGGCGCCGCAGCGCCAGCGGCTGGACAACACCTACTTCGACACGCCCGAGCTCGAGCTGCTGCGCCGCCGCATGGCGGTGCGCGAACGCCGCATCGGGCGCCAGACCCTGCTGACCGTGAAGACCGCGGGCAGCCAGGTCGGCGGCCTGGCGCGCCGCGGCGAATGGGAAGGCCCTACCGAGCCCGGCCGCTTCGACTTCGCCGCCCTGGTCGACGAGCCCGCCCTGGCGCAGGAGCTCGCAGCCCTGGCCGGTCGGCTGGTGCCGGTATTCAGCACCGACTTCAGCCGCCGAAGCTGGTTGCTGCGCCAGGGCCGCGCGCGCATCGAGGTGGCGCTGGACCGCGGCCGCATCCGCTCGCAGACGGCGCAAGGCCCGCGCCAGGCCACGCTGCTGGAGCTCGAGCTCGAACTGCTGGACGGGCCGGTCGACGCGCTGTTCGGCCTGGCCCAGTCCCTGAGCCGGGCAGCCCCCCTGCGCCCGCTCGCCAGCAGCAAGGCCGAGCGCGGCTATGCGCTGTTCCTGGACCGGCCGCCCGCGCCGCGCCGCGCCGCGGCCATCGCCCTGACGCCGGACATGGCGCCGCTGCAGGCCTTCCGCCTGATCGCGCTGGAAAGCCTGGCCCAGCTGCAGGCCAACGAAGCCGGCCTGCTGCAGCGGCTGGAGGACGTGGAATACGTGCACCAGGCGCGCGTGGCCCTGCGCCGCCTGCGCTCGGCCCTGCGCCTGTTCGCCCCTATCCTGCCCGCGCCCTTCGTGCGCCGCTGGAGCCGGGAATGGCAGGGGCTGGCGCAAAGCCTGGGCGATGCGCGCGACTGGGACGTGCTGTGCACCGAGGGGCTGCCCCGCCTGGCCGAGGCCCTGGGCCCCGCCGTCTCCCGGATCGAACGCCACGCCCGCGCGCGGCGCACGGCTGCCCGGGCCGCCGCGCGGGCCAGCCTGGCCGCCCCGCGCCACGCCCAGCAGCTGCTGGCCTTCACGCGCGCGCTGCTCAAGCTCAGCGAGGCGCCGGACGCGGCGCCCCCGCCGCTCGTCGACTGGGCGCGCGAGCGCCTGGCCGCGCGCCACCGCAAGGTCCGGCGCGGCGCGCGCGCCACCGCCCAGCTGGCGCCCGAGGCGCGCCACGCCTTGCGCATCGAGCTGAAGAAGCTGCGCTACGCGCTCGACTTCCTGGCCAGCCTGTTCCCGCCGAAGCGGGTGCAGCCCTACAGCCGGGCGCTGGCCGCCGCGCAGGACCTGCTGGGCCGGATGAACGACCTGGCCACGGCCCAGCGGCTGCTGGCCGGCGCACCGCAGGCCGGCCTCGAAGCCCTGCCCGCCTGGCTGGAACAGCAGACGGACACGCTGGCCCGCCAGCTGCCCGAGGCCCTGGCGCCGCTGCGGCAGGCCGCGCCGCCCTGGAAGAAACGCAGAGGCTAGGGCCTCAGGCGCGCGCGGCCTGCAGCAGCTCGCGCGTCCTGAGCGCCTCGCGCCGCGCGGCCTCGGCGAAGTCCTCGCCCGAGGAGGCGTAGAGGATGGCGCGCGAGGAGTTGACGATGATGGGGCCGTCGGCCCGCCAGCCGGCCTTCACGGTGGCCACGGCGTCGCCGCCCTGGGCGCCCACGCCGGGAATCAGCAGCGGCAGCGTGGGGGCGAGCGCGCGCACGCGCTCGATCTCCGCGGGATAGGTGGCGCCCACCACCAGGCCGAGCTGGCCGTTCAGGTTCCAGGGCCCCTGGGCCAGGCGCGCCACATGTTCGTAGAGCAGGGGCTGGCCGTCGACCGAGGCCAGGCGCTGGTTCTGCAGGTCGTCGCCACCCGGATTGGAGGTGCGGCACAGCAGGAAGGCGCCCTTGCCCTCGTAGCGGAGGTAGGGCTGGACCGAGTCGAAGCCCATGAAGGGCGAGAGCGTCACGGCGTCGGCGCCGTAGCGCTCGAAGGCCTCCTTGGCGTATTGCTCGGCGGTGGAGCCGATGTCGCCGCGCTTGGCGTCGAGGATGATGGGCACCTGGGGCGCGACGCGGCGCATGTGTTCCATCAGGCGCTCGAGCTGGCCCTCGGCGCGGTGCGCCGCGAAATAGGCGATCTGCGGCTTGAACGCGATCACGAGGTCGGCCGTGGCGTCGACGATGCGCGCGCAGAAGTCGTAGATCTTGTTCGCGTCGCCCTTGAGCGCGGCGGGGAACTTGGTCGGCTCGGGGTCCAGGCCGACGCACAGCATAGAGCCGTTCTGGCGCCCGGCCTGCTGCAGCATGTCGAGGAAGGTCATGACGCGATTTTACGGTTCGACGCAGAATCGCCCCCATGCAAGCGCTCTCCCGACAGCAGCTGACCACGCTCGTGCTCCTGACCCTGGTCTGGGGCATCAACTGGCCCATCATGAAGCTGGGCGTGACGGACTTCCCGCCGCTGAGCTTTCGCACCCTCTCGCTGTGGCTGGGCCTGCCGGTGCTGGGCGCGGCCATGGCCTGGATGCGGGTGCCGTTCCAGCTGCCGCGCGAGCACTGGCGCGAGCTGCTGCGGCTGGCCCTGTTCAACATGTTCGTCTGGCACGCCCTCATGATCATCGCGCTCAAGTCGCTGTCCAGCGGGCGCGCCGCCATCCTGGGCTACACCATGCCCATCTTCTCGGCCCTGCTCGGCGCCCTGTGCTTCGGCGACCGGCTGCGGCCGCGCGGCTGGGGCGGCGTGGGCGCCGCGGCGCTGGGCGTGCTGCTCCTGCTGTGGCATGAGTTCGCCAACCTCGGTGGCAGACCCCTGGGCGTGCTGCTGGCGCTGGTGGCGGCCGCCACCTGGGCCCTGGGCACGCAGCTGCTGCGCCGCACCCGCATCCCCGTGGCGACGCCGACCATCGCGTTCTGGATGACGGCCCTGACCGCCTGCGTGATGACGGTGCTGGCCCTGCTGTTCGAGCGCGGCTCCTGGCAGGCACCGGGCACCGCCAACTGGGGTGCGATCGCCTACAACGCCGTGGTGATCTTCGGCTTTGCCCATGCCGCCTGGTTCTTCCTCGCGCGCAGCCTGCCGCCGCTGGCCTCGACGCTGAGCGTGATGTTCATCCCTGTGCTGGGCGTGTTCAGCGGCGCGTTGTGGCTGGGCGAGCGGCTGCACTGGCAGGACTGGACGGCCGTCGGCCTGATGGTGGTGGCCATCGCCTCGGTGCTGTGGCCGGCGCGCCGGCCATGAACCCCGCCGCGCCCAAGCCGCCCCTGCTGCTGTTCGGCGCCTTCGACCGCCACAATTTCGGCGACCTGCTGTTTCCCCATGTCGCCGCCACCCTGCTGCCGGGCCGGGAGCTGCTGCTTGCCGGCCTGGCCGAGCGCGACCTGCGCCCCTTTGGAGGCCACCGGGTCCAAGCCATAGCTCCCCTGGCCGAGCAATGGAGCGAGCGCCCGATCGAGCTGATGCACGTGGGCGGCGAGCTGCTGAGCTGCGAGGCCTGGCAGGCCGCGGTGATGCTGCTGCCGCCCGAGCAGGCGCAGCCCACCATCGCCTACCTCGAGGCCCGGCCGCGGGCCCGGCAGGCCTGGGTACGCCGCAGCCTGGGCCTTGCGGACCGAGCGCCCTACACCCTGTCGCGCGCGCTGTTCCCGCGCGCCGGCCGCGTGATCTACAACGCCGTGGGCGGCGTGGACCTGGCGCGTCGCAGCCCGGCGCTGCGCGCCGAGGTGCTGGCCAAGCTGCGCGCGGCCGACGCGCTGGGCGTGCGCGACCTGCAGACCCAGGCCCAGCTGCAGGCCGCCGGCCTGGCCCCTGCCCTGCTGCCCGACCCGGCCGCGCTGGTGGCCGAGCTGTTCGGCCCGGCGATCCGCGAGCGCCTGCAGCAAGGAGAGCCCGCGGCCGCGCGCACGGCCTTTCCCCAGGGCTATCTGGCCTTGCAGCTGAGCGCCGAGTTCGGCGACGACGCCACGCTGGCGGCTCTGGCCGACCAGCTAGAGCGGCTCGCTGCGGCCACCGGCCTGGGCCTGGCGCTGTTTCGCGCCGGCGCCGCGCCCTGGCACGACGACCTGGCGCTGCTGCAGCGCCTGGCGGCGCGCCTGCCCCAGCCGGCCGTGCGGGTGTTCGAGTCACTCCAGCTGTGGGACATCTGCGCCCTGATCGCCGGCAGCCGCGGCTATGCGGGCAGCAGCCTGCACGGCCGCATCGTCGCCATGGCCTTCGCCCTGCCGCGCCTGAACCTGCGCCCGCCGGGCCCGGAGGCGGGCGTCAAGCAGGCGGCCTATGCCGCCACCTGGGAGGCGCCGGGCCTGCCCACGGTGGCGCCGGTCGCGGACCTGGCCCAGGCCATGGCCCAGTCCCTGGCCAGCGATCCCGCCCTGCTGCGGCGCCAAGCCCAAGAGTTGGCGGCGCGCTACCGCGCGGGCTTCGCGGCGCTCTGCTGCGCCTCTTGAGCGCACCGCGGCGCCCTACCAGCGCAACAGCCGCGGCCCGAGCAGGGCGCCGGCCAGGGTGGGGATGGCCATGCCCACCACGTACCAGACCGCCAGGAAGGGCGCGGCCGACTCCGGGCAGTGCAGGGCATAGACCAGGGCCCCCAGTGCGCCCGACAGCAGGCCTGCGCCGGCACCCGCCAGGGCCAGGCGGGTGGGCGCCAGACCCTTCATGGCCCAGAACATGGCCACGAACAGCGGCAGCGAGATCAGCGCGATGTTGAACGGGCAGCTGCGCCAGGTGCTGCCCAGCAGCAGCGCGGCGCGCTCGGCCGGCTCGGCCTGCAGCAGGCTGACGGCGCCGGCCAGCCACACCAGCAGCAGCGGTGCGGCCAGCGCCGCCCACAGCGGCCCCAGGCGCATGCCGGGGCGGCCCAGGCGCTCGGCCGCCGCCAGCCCGGCCAGCGCCAGGCTGCCGGCAAACAGCAGCTTCATCCAGAACATCATCCCGCCCGCGGCCTGCGCCAGGTCGGCGCGCAGGCCCAGCGTGAGGGCCAGCAGCAGGACGGCCGCCGGCAGGCCGCAGCCCAGGGCCCAGGCGAAGCGCCGGCCCACGGCATGCGCCGGCACCGGCGCGGCCTGGGCCGCCAGCAGGGAGAGCAGATCGTCGGTCTTCATGCGCGTCCCCTGATCAAGGCCGCCAGCGCCTTCAGGCCCCGGTGCACGCCGACCTTGACCGCCGATTCGGACATGCCCGTGAGCTGCGCGGTCTCGAGCACCGACAGGCCCTCGAGCTTGACATGCACGATGGGCAGGCGCTGCCGCTCGGGCAGGCTGGAAAGCAGCTTGCCGAGGTCCTTCCTGGCCTCGGCCGCCTCGGTGTCGGAGCTGGCGAACAAGTCGAGCTCGTCGTCCAGCGGGTCGTTGAGTGCCTCGTGCGAGGCGCGCGCGCGCAGCAGATCGACCAGCTTGTAGCGCGCGATCGCGTGCACCCAGGCCGTCAGCGGCTGGTCCGGCCGGTAGGTGTGGCGCTGGTTGTGCACCGCGAGCAGTGTTTCTTGCACGAGGTCCTCTACTTCGTCGGTTCGCTGGAACAGCCGCTTTCTGAAATAGGCGCGCAGGTGCGCGCTCAGCGCTTTCAGGAAGCGGTGGTAGGCCGCCGCGTCGCCGCCCAGACCCTGCACCAGCAGCCCGTGCAGCTGGCGCTCGGGCTCTGCGAAGCGGGCGTCTGTCTCTGTGGTTCGTTCCATGTCGGCCAGGGGTTACAGCGCGGGCGAAAAAAATACTTGTCGCGGATTGTGCTCCGACCTGTAACCCGCGGCCGGGTTCCATCGAACTACAGCTCAGACCGGTGCCGCCACCGCGTGACGGCCCCGGTCTGAATCCTCAACCCTCATTGATTGAACCGGAGTCAGCACATGAACACCCGTATCGAAGCCCCTGCCATGGACAAGCGCCTGTTCGCCTCCACCGCGCTGTCGACCGCGCTCGGCCTGGTGCTCGCCATGAACGGCGTTGCCGCCCAGGCCCAGGGCATGAAGGACATGCCGCCCATCGTCAAGGAAAACATGGAGAAGATGGCCAAGGACAAGCTCGAGAAATGCTACGGCATCAACGCCGCCGCGAAGAACGACTGCGCCGAGGGCGTGCATTCCTGCGCCGGCCAGGCGACCCAGGCGCGCGACGCCAAGTCCTTCGTGCTGGTGCCGGCCGGCGTGTGCGGCAAGATCGCGGGCGGCAAGCTCAAGGCCGCCTGATGCCATGGCCCCCACGCCCGTCACTTCGTGCACTTCGCTGCCCCCCGTGGCGGGGGTGGGCCTGCGTTTCCCGCACCACCAGGCCTTCCTCGAACAGCGCCCCACGGTCGGCTGGCTCGAGGTCCATGCCGAGAACTACATGGGCGGCGGCCAGCCGCTGCGCGTGCTGCAGCAGTTGCGGCAGGACTACCCGGTCTCGCTGCACGGCGTGGGCCTGTCGCTGGGCAGCGCCGAGGGGCTGGACAAGGCGCATCTGGAGCGGCTCGCGCAGCTGGCCGAGCGCATGGAACCGGCCCTGGTCTCCGAGCACCTGTCGTGGAGCATGGCCGGCCAGACCTACCTCGCCGACCTGCTGCCTCTGCCCATGACCGAAGAAGCGCTGGCCGTGGTCTGCCGCCATGTAGACCAGGTTCAGGAGCGGCTGGTGCGCACCATCCTGGTCGAGAACCCGTCTTCCTACCTGCAGTTCGCCCATTCGACGATTCCCGAAGCGCAGTTCCTGGCAGCCGTCGCGGCGCGCACCGGCTGCGGCATCCTCTGCGACGTCAACAACGTCTTCGTCAGCGCCTGCAACCACGGCTGGGACGCCCTGGCCTACCTCGACGCGCTGCCGCCCCAGGCGATCGCCGAGATCCATCTGGCGGGGCACGCGCTCACGACGCTGGAGGGCGGCGCCCAGCTGCGCATAGACGACCACGGCTCGCGCGTGGCCCCCGAGGTCTGGGCCCTGTACGAACAGGCACTGGCGCGCTTCGGCGCGCAGCCGACCTTGATCGAGTGGGACACCGACATTCCACCGCTACCGGTGCTGTTGGCCGAGGCGGCGCAGGCCGACCACCGGCTGGCGCAGCAGGGGCAAGGAGCAAGTCATGACACCCTCCCTGCTTGAGCTGCAGCAGTCCCTGCGGCGCAGCATGGTCGAAGGCGAGGACGCAGAGGCCGGCCGGCACGTGGTGAGCGCGGGCCTGGCGCCGCGGCAGCGGCTGGCGGTCTATCGCAACACCTTCGGCCAGACCCTGGTGCGGGCGCTGCGCCTGTCCTTCCCGGCCGTGGAGCGGCTGGTCGGCGCCGATTTCTTCGAGGCCGCCGCGCGCGACTTCATCGCCGGCGCGCCGCCGCGCAGCAGCTGGCTGGACGAGTTCGGCGCCGAGTTCCCCGGTTTTCTCGAGCGCTTCGCGCCGGCCGCCGCCCTGCCCTATCTGGCCGAGGTGGCGCGGCTGGAATGGGCCGTCAGCCGCGCCCTGCATGCGCCCGACGCGGACCCGCTGGACCCCGCCGCCCTGGCGGCGGTTGGCGCGGACGCGCAGGCGCGCATCCGCTTCACGCCCCAGCCCTCGCTGGGCCTGGTCGCCTGCAGCTTTCCCGCCGACGCGATCTGGCGCGCCGTGCTCGACGAGGACGATGCGGCACTCGCCGCCCTGGACCTGGCCAGCGGCCCGGCCTGGCTGCTGGTGCAGCGCGGGCCCGCGGGCGTCGAGGTGCTGCGCCTGGACGAGCCGCGCTGGCGCCTGGTGCAGGTTCTGTGCGCGGGGCGCCCGCTGGGCCTGGCGCTGGCCGAGCATGCAGGCGATCACGCAGCGGCCACCCTGGCCGAGCTGCTGAGCCGGGGACGGCTGGCCGGCTTCGAGCTGGCGCCGCCCTGCGACCCCAATTCCGACTTCAGGAGTCCGACATGAACCACATCCTTGCCCTGACCGAACGCAGCCGCCTCGTGGCCCTGGCCGCGCGCGTCCTGGGCTGGCTGGACGCCACCCCTTACGCCCTGCTCGCCCTGCCGCTGCGCTTCGCGGTGGCCACGGTGTTCTGGAACTCGGCCATGAGCAAGCTGGCCAGCTGGGACACGGCGCTCGCGCTGTTCGCCGACGAGTACCGCGTGCCGCTGCTGCCGCCCGAGCTCGCGGCCTACATGGCGGTGTCCATCGAGCTGAGCGCGCCGGTGCTGCTGGTGCTGGGCCTGGCGACGCGGCCGGCGGCCGCCGTGCTGCTGGGCATGACGGCCGTGATCCAGACCTTCGTCTATCCCCAGGCCTGGCCCACCCATCTGCAATGGGCTGCCATGCTGTGGGTGCTGCTGGCGCGCGGCGCGGGCGGGCTGTCGATCGACGCGCTGGTGCGCAAGCGCTGGCTCGGCGAGTCCTGACAGGCCCCACGTTCGGCACTGCGTGTCCTCGCCGGGCTCGCGCCATGCACGTTCCGAGGCATGACGCTTCGGCCCGGCGCCGGTCCGAGGTCGCGCAGCAGGCGGTGGGCCTGATGAATAATGGCCCACCATGTCATCCGCCGCCACGATCTGGAGCCCGCTGCGCAAACCCGCCTTCCGCGGCCTGTGGCTCTGCGGCGCCGTCTTCTTCATCGGCAACGGCATGCAGTCCATGGCGGCCGCCTGGCTGATGGTCGAGCTCAGCGGCTCCTCCTTCCTGGCCGCGCTGGTGCAGACCGCGGTCTTCCTGCCCATGTTCCTGCTGGCGCTGCCGGCGGGCGTGCTGGCCGACACCACCGACCGCCGGCGCCTGATCTCCGCGGCACTGCTGGCCCAGGTCGCGGCCTGTGCCCTGCTGGCCCTGCTGGTGCTGGCCGGCGGGGGCGGGCCGGCTTCGGTGCTGCTGCTGGTGTTCGTCTGCGGCTGCTGCACCGCGGTGCTCACGCCGGCCTGGAACTCCTCGGTGGTCGACCCCGTGCCGCGCGACGAGTGGCCGCAGGCCATCACCACCATAGGCATCGCCTACAACGCCGCGCGCGCCCTGGGTCCCACGCTGGCCGGCCTGCTGTTCGCCTGGCTGGGCGCGGGCTGGGTGTTCGCCAGCACGGTGCTCACCACCCTGGTGATGTGGGAGTCGATACGCCGCTGGCCGCCGCGCGCCCATCCGCCCACGCGCCTGCCGGCCGAGCGGCTGTGGAGCGGCACGCTGAGCGGGCTGCGCTTTGCCTGGCACTCGCGCATGATCCTGGCCCAACTGGTGCGCGCCATGGCCTTCAGCGGAGCCGGTTCGGCCCTGTGGGCCCTGCTGCCCATCATCGCCCAGCGCCAGCTCGGCGCCGGCGCCGAGGGCTTCGGCCTGCTCATGGGCTGCCTGGGCACGGGTGCGGTGGCCGCCGGGCTGGTGATCGGCCGGCTGCGCGCGCGCTTCGGCCTGGACGCCATCGTGAACGCGAGCTGCGTGAGCTTCGCCTCGGTGATGCTGGTGGCCGCCTTGGTGCGCACGCCGCTGCTGGTCTACCTGGCCATGGCGCTGGGCGGCGCGGCCTGGATGAGCGCCATGTCCACCTTCAACACCGCCACCCAGGCCAGCGCGCCGCCCTGGGTGCGCTCGCGCGCGGTGGCGCTGCACATCGTGGCCTCGCTGGGCGCGTTCGCCCTGGGCTCCGGCTTCTGGGGCGCGCTGTCCGACGTGGCCGGCCTGAGCGTGGCGCTGATGCTCGCGGCAACGCTGATGGCCACCGGCCTGCTGCTGAACCGGCCGCTGCCGCTGCGCATGGGCGCGGCGCACGAGGTGACCCAGGCCCAGCCCTGGGAAGACCTGTTCGTGACGGCCGAGCCCAGCCCCGACGCCGGCCCGGTGGCGGTGGAGATCGCCTACCGCATACGCGCCGGCGAGGAGCGCGCCTTTCTCGACGCCGTGAGCCACCTCAAGGCCCCGCGCCGGCGCGACGGCGCCACCTTCTGGCGTGTCTACAAGGACCTGGGCCAGCCCCTGCGCTACGTCGAGCGCTTCATCGTGACCTCCTGGGCCGACTACCTGCACCAGCGCGCCCGCGCCACCGTGGCCGACCAGACGCTGGAAGCCGAGGTGCGGCGCTTCCTCGCGCCGGGCGAGAGCGCCCGCATGTCGCACTACATCGCCGAACGCTGAGCGCTGAAGCGCTCAGCCCTGCTGCCGCACCAGCTCCAGCGCCAGGCACAGGTCGGCCCAGGCCTTGGCCTTGTCGGGCAGGTTGCGCAGCAGGTAGGCCGGGTGGTAGGTCACGACCACCGGAACGCCCTGGTAGCTGTGCACGCGCCCGCGCAGGCGGCCGATGGGCTCGCTGGTCTGCAATAGCGACTGCACGGCAAAGCGCCCCATGGCCAGGATGATGCGCGGCTGCACCAGGGCCACCTGGCGGCGCAGGAAGGGCTCGCACTGCGCCACCTCGGCCGGCTCGGGGTTGCGGTTGGCCGGCGGGCGGCACTTGAGCACGTTGGCGATGTAGACGCCCTGCCCGCCCTGGGCCTGGCGGCTCAGGCCTAGGGCCTTGAGCATGTTGTCCAGCAGCTGGCCGGCCGGGCCGACGAAGGGCTCGCCCTGCAGGTCCTCCTTCTCGCCCGGGGCCTCGCCGACCACCATCCAGCGCGCCTGTGTATCGCCGACCCCGAACACGGTGTTCTTGCGGCTGGCGCACAGGCCGCAGGCCTGGCAAGCGGCCACGGCCTGCTCCAGCTCGGTCCAGTCCATGGACTCGACGCCGGTGGGGCGCGGGGCGCGCGCCGCCGGCTCGGCGGCAGGACGCACGGGCGCCTCGACGGACAAGGCCTGCATCGCGGGCGGCACCGGAGCAGCGACGCGGGGCGCTCGCAGCGGCGCCTCGACCGGAGCCGCCACGGCGCTGCCCTGCTGCGGCGCCGGCGCGGCCGGCTGCCAGACGCGCACGCCCATCTCGGCCAACATGGCGCGCTGGCGTTCGTCGAGTTCGAATCGCGTGGCTTCGCTCATAGCTTCAGGCTCATCACCACCGCGTCCTCGCGCTGGCCTTGGCCGGCCGGGTAGTAGGCGCGGCGCAGGCCGACGCGGCGAAAACCATGGCGCTCGTAGACCTCGAGCGCGCGCTGGTTGCCCACGCGCACCTCCAGCCACAGCCATTGCGCGCCCTGGCCGCGCGACCACAGCGCCAGCGCGTCGAGCATCACATGGGCCCAGCCCTGGCGCTGGAAGGCCGGCGCCACGGTGATGTTGAGCAGGTGCACCTCGTCCACGCCCTTCATGGCGACGAAATAGCCCAGCAGCTGCTCGTCGGCCAGCAGCAGCTGGGCCTGGTAGCCCGAGGCCAGGGTGTCGATGAAGTTGCCGCGCGACCAGGGATGGCTGTAGGCGACCTGCTCGACGGCCAGCACCGCCTCCAGGCGCTCGGGCGTGAGCGGCTCGAAACGGGCTTCGACGGGCTGCAGGACGGCGCTCATGCGGGACGATGGCTCGGTAGGCTGGGGGGGCCGGGATGGGCGGCCTTGGCGGCGGCGCGCTCCTCGGTGGTCTGTGCGACTTTATCGCGAATGTAGCGCGGCATGGCCTGCGCGGCCGGCACGGCCTGGCCGGCCGCCAGCAGGGCGGGCGCCAGGCGCAGCAAGGCCTCGGCCGTAGGCAGGGCCTCGATGCGCGGCAGCCCGGGCGGCAGGCGCTCGCCGTAGGCCGCGAAGGCATTGCCGGCCAGCGCCCAGCCCGGCGCCGCGTCGGGAACGAGCACGGTCTCGGGCCGGCCCACGGCCAGCTCGGCGCGCGGCAGCCACTGCCGGCCGTCCCAGGCGTAGGCGGCGCTGTAGACCTCGTCCATGCGCGCGTCGAGCAGGGCCAGCACGCGCAGGCCCGCCTGCGCCTCGGGTGCCAGCTGGGCGCGTGCGGCCTCGGCCACGGCCAGCAGGGTGTCGACCGGCAGCACCGGCCGGCCGGCGCCGAAGGCCAGGCCCTGGGCCACAGCGCAGGCGGTACGCAGGCCGGTAAAGGCGCCGGGGCCATGGCCGAACACGATGGCGTCGAGCTCGGCCAGGCCCAGCCCGGCCTGGGCCAGCAGCGTCTGGCAGGCCGGGATCAGGGCCGCCGAGGCCTGCGCGCCGCCGGCGCCATGGTGGGACCAGACCCGCGCGCCGTGCTGCACGGCGACCGACAGGTATTCGGTGCTGGTGTCGAAGGCCAGCAGCCGGGGCCAGGCGGCGGGGTCGGGGCGCGTCATCGGGCCTCCATGGCGCGGCCTGCGGTCGGCGCCGGCCGCGCCGCGCGCACGCCGAACAGGATGCCCGCCGTCACCAGCGCCAGACCGGCCAGCAGGGGCGCCGACAGCGGCTCGCCCAGCCACAGCACGGCGCCCAGGGCCGACAGGCCGGGCACCAGGGCCGTGATCATGGTCGAGCGCACCGGTCCGAAGTAGCGGATCATCTGCGTGAACGCGATGCCCGAGACCACCACCGAGCCCAGGCCCTGGAACAGCACCTGGAACAAGATCTCGCCCCAGGGCGCGGCGGCCAGCTGGCTGGCCACCTGGCCGGACAGCACCAGCAGCGCATAGGCCGGCACATAGCTCACGAAGGCGAAGGCGGTGATGGCGATGGTCGCGCGCACGGCGTCCAGCCCGAAGCGGCGCGCCAGCACGCTGTAGCCGGCCCAGCAGATCGCGGCCGACATGAACAGCAGGTCGCCCTTCCAGACCTCGCCCCCATCGAAGGCCTTGAGCAGGCTGGCGCCGCCCACCAGCAGGTCGCCCGCGACGATGCAGGCCAGGCCCAGGGCGCGCGCCGGCGTGAGGCGCTCGCGCAGCACCAGAACGGCCAGCAGGGCGGTCCACAGCGGCAGGCTGCCGGGCATCAGCACCGAAGCATGGGCGGCCGGTGCGTAGAAGAAGCCGGTGTAGGCCAGCAGCGCATAGAGCAGGCCGCCGAACAGGCCGGTGACGGCCGTGACGCGCAGCGGCAGTGGCGACAAGCCGAACAGCGAGGACTTGCCGCCGCCCCGGCGCCGCGCCGAGCGCACCAGCCAGGCGCCCCAGGGCAGCAGCACGCTGGAGGCGCCCACGATGCGCGCCAGCGCGATATCGAAAGGCGTGAGCGTGCGGCCGGCCGAGGCCCGGGTGATGATGATGAAGGAGGTCCAGATGAAGACCGTGACGACAGCGGCGGCAAGGCCCACGGTCCTGGCAGAAAAACGCATGCCGCGATTATCCGCCGGCGGTCGGCGCGGCGCCGGGCCCGGGTAGACTGACCCCATGAGGCATTGCTGGACCCTCCTGGGATGGCTGGCCCTGGCCCTGCCGGTCTGGGCCCAGGGCGCGCTGCCGGCCGAGTTCGCCCAGGGCCTGGCGCGCGCCGGCGTGCCGAGCGAGGCGGTCAGCGTGCTGGTCGCGCCGCTGCCCGATCCCGCCGCGCCAACCTCCCTGCCCGCACCGCGCCTGGCGCACCGCCCCGATGCCGCCATGAACCCGGCCTCGGTGCTGAAGCTGGTCACCACCTACGCCGCGCTGGAGCTGCTGGGCCCGGATTTCACCTGGACCAACCGCGTCTACGTCGACGGCCCGGTGGCAGGCGGGGTGCTCGAGGGCGACCTGGTGCTGCGCGGCAGCGGCGACCCCAAGCTGGTGCTGGAGCGGCTGGACGCG
Source organism: Ramlibacter sp. 2FC (assembly GCF_005503345.1). Taxonomy (NCBI): domain Bacteria; kingdom Pseudomonadati; phylum Pseudomonadota; class Betaproteobacteria; order Burkholderiales; family Comamonadaceae; genus Ramlibacter; species Ramlibacter sp. 2FC. The sequence goes on along the minus strand of NZ_SCMM01000033.1, from coordinate 21,005 downwards.
CTGCTGCGCGAGGTGATCGCGCGCGGCGTGCAGGAGGTGCGCGGCGACATCCTGCTCGACCGCAGCGTGTTCGAGCTGCCCGAGCACGACCCGGCGGCCTTCGACGAGGAGCCGCTGCGCCCCTACAACGCGGCGCCCGACGGCCTGCTGCTGAACTTCAAGGCGCTGATCTTCACCTTCACGCCCGACCCGGCCGGCGCGCGCGCCCTGGTCGCGAGCGAGCCGCCGATCGCGGGCGTGGAGATCCCGGCCGAGCTCGGCCTGGCGGCCGGCCCCTGCAGGGACTGGCGCAGCGCGCTGCGCGCCGATTTCTCGAGCCCGCAGCGGGTGCGCTTTGCCGGCCGCTACCCGGCCGCCTGCGGCGAGCAGCGCTGGCCCGTGGCCTATGTCGATCCGCGCAGCTACGCCCGGCGCGTGGTCCAGGCCATGTGGCAGGCCGCCGGCGGCCGCCTGACGGGCCGGGTGCGCGAGGCCCCCACCCCGCCCGGTGCGCGCCTGTGGGTCAGCGCGCCCTCGCTGCCGCTGGCCGAGATCGTGGCCGACGTCAACAAGTTCTCCAACAACGTGATGGCGCAGCAACTGTTCCTCACGCTGTCCAGCGCGGCCGAGGGCCGGGGCAGCTTCGAGGCCTCGCGGCTGCGCCTGCAGGACTGGTGGCGCCAGCGCCTGGACGGGCAGCCGCAGCCCGAGCTGGACAACGGCTCGGGCCTGTCGCGCCAGGGGCACAGCAGCGCCGCCGCGCTCACGGCCCTGCTGCAGCGCGCGGCAGCCGGCCCCCAGGCCGCGGCCTTCGAGAGTTCGCTGGGACTGGCCGGCGTGGACGGCGGCGTGGCGCGCATGGCCGATCGGGGCGCCGCGCCCGAGGTGCTGGGCAACGCCCGGCTCAAGACCGGGACGCTGCGCGACGTGGCCGCCCTGGCGGGCTATGTCACCGGGCGCAGCGGCCGGCGCTACAGCCTGGTCGCGCTGGTCAACCACCCCAACGCCCCGGCCGCGCGCGCGGCCCTGGACCGGCTGGTCGAGTGGGTGGTGCGCGACCCGCCCTGACGATGGCCGCGCGAAACAAGGCGTAACAGCGGCAGCGCCCGCGTGCCCCTGTGCCTACCATGGGCCCCGGGGGAGAACACCATGGGAACAACACTCAGGGCCAAACTCGCTGCGCTGGCCGCTGCTCTGCTGCTGGCGTCCTGCGGCGGAAGCGGCCCCGATCGCTTCGCCACCCTGGTCTCGTTCGGCGACAGCCTGAGCGACGTGGGCAGCTACCGCACTGCGGGCATCGCCGCGATCGGCGGCGGCAGGTACACGGTCAACGGTCCCGGCCCGCTGATCTGGGTCGAGCAGCTGGCGGAGCAGCTCGGCCTGCCCGCGCCCTGCGCGGCGCAGACCGGCCTGAACGCCTCAGGCGCGTTCGCGGCCTTCGCGGAAGCCGTCGCCAACCACCCGGGCTGCACGGCCTATGGCCAGGGCGGGGCCCGGGTCAGCCACCCCATCGGTCCCTGGAACGCGGCGCTGCTCGGCTCGCCCGATCCCGACACGGCCTTCACCGGCCAACTGGGCCAGCTCACGCTGCCGGTGGCCAGCCAGATCACCAACCACCTGGCGGCCAGCGGCGGCCATTTCAGCAGCAGGGCGCTGGTGCTGGTGCAGGCCGGCAACAACGACCTGTTCATGCTCGCCACGGCCATCCCGACGCGCGTGGCCGAGCTCGTGGGCGGCGGCACGGACCTGGCCACCGCATCGGCCCAGGCCGCCAGCGAGGCAGTGAGCGCCATGGCCGTGGCCGGCGGCGAGCTGGCGGTCCTGGTGCAGCTGCAGTTGCTGGGCCGGGGCGCTCAGCGCGTGGTGGTGGCCAACATGCCCAACATCAGCCTCACGCCGAGCGCCGTCGTCGCCGAGGCCAGCTCGCCCGGCACCCAGATCCTGACGGATGCCATGACCCGCGCCTTCAACCTGGCCCTGGCGCAGGGCCTGAAGGACAAGGCAGGCGTGCTGCTGGTGGACCTGTACCAGCACAGCAGCGACCAGGCGGCCCGACCCGCTGCCTACGGCCTGAGCGACGTCAGCACGCCGGCCTGCAGCACGAGCTCGCCGCTCAATCCGCTGCAAGGCTATTCCTTGACCTGCACCACGGCCAGCGTGATCACCGGCGACGTGTCGCGCTACCTGTTTGCCGATTCGGTGCACCCCACGCCCTACGCGCACCAGCTGTTTGCCCTCAAGGTGTCGCAGGCCATGACCCAGGCCGGCTGGCTGTGAGCGACTAAAATCGCTTTGGGCCGGCTGCCATCCTGCGCTTTGCGGCCCCGTCCCGCCCGCACACCATGCCCCTGTCCGACCTGACCGGCTTCGTCGCCGCCGCCCTCACCACCGTCAGCTTCCTGCCCCAGGCCTGGCACACCTTCCGCACGCGCGACGTGCGGGGCATCTCGCTGGCCATGTACAGCCTGTTCACGCTGGGCGTGGCGCTGTGGCTGGTCTACGGCCTGATGGTCGGCGCCTGGCCCGTGGTGGCGGCCAATGCGGTCACGCTGGCGCTGGCGGCCACCATCCTGGTGATGAAGCTGCGCTACCGCTGAAGTCCAGCGGACACCGCCCAAGAAAAAACCGGCCGCCAGGGCCGGTTTTTTTCATGCGAAGACCCTGCGGCTCACCAGCGCGCGCGCAGCTTGTCGTAGGCGTAGTTGCCGAACAGGCGCTGGCCCGCCGGGGTCATGTAGACGCGGTCGGCGAACAGCGTGGTGTTGTAGTTCACGCCCGAGGCGATGGTCGAGGAGGTGCACAGCGACGAGTTGGCCTCACCCGTGCCCGTGCCTATGCCCACGCCGGCGTCGATGGAGGCGCCGGCACAGGCCTCGACCGCCGCCTCGGCCGCGGTGATGGCGGGGTTGCGGTCGGGCGAGTTGGCCGGGTCGGTCAGGCCGTAGCCGCCGGGCGTGGCCGTCACCAGGTTGAAGTACAGGGCCGCGTCGACGTAGAGCACGTTGGCGCCGAGGTCGTTGATCGCGACCAGCAGGCCGTTGTTGAACTCGGTGCTCAGCGTGCGCAACAGGTCGCGCTGGCCGGTCTCTATGGCCCAGCGCGACTGGCCCAGGTTGTAGGAGCCGACCACGATCACGTACTTGGCGCCGGCGGTGACCAGGCGGCGCGCCTGGGCGCCGAGCTCGCGGCCGGCCTGGTTGAGGTTGGCGGCCTTGGTGGCGTTGTCGGTGCCGGTCGAGGCCATCTGCGCGATGATGTCGCCGATGCCGCCCTGCACCAGCACCACGTCGTTGGCGCCGAAGCTGTTGGCGGCCAGCAGGGCGTCGACCTGGGCCGTGATGCTGGCTGCGCTGCCGCCCACCGCATCGGTCGCCGAGCTCACGCGGGCATGGGCCTGCGCGTAGCTGCGCCCGCCACTGTTGGAGGCGCTCAGCGTGAGCCCGAAGCGCGAGGCCAACTGCTCGCTCCAGATGTTGACGCTGCCGTCGTTGACGGTGTAGCGCGAGCCGCCCTGCCCCAGGTCGCTGAAGGCGTCGCCCACGGCCAGGAAGCGCGAGGGCGTGAGCGCCGACTCGATGGTGCTCGAGCCGCAAGCCGCCAGCAGGCCGGCCGTGGCGCAGGCCAGCGACAAAAGGACACGACGGGACCAGTTTGCAATCATTCAAATTCTCCGGAATCTTGTCGGGCAGAGTGTAACGAGCCCCGGTGAAGGGCTTGTAAGCGAAGGCACGGGCAGGCGTCGGGGACGCGGCTCAGGCCGCGGCCGCGCGCCGCAGCCGGTCGCGCACGCCCTCCCATTCGGGGGTGTCGGGCGGCGCCTCGACCCAGATCAGCCGCACGCCCTGGTCGTCCAGCGCGCGCAGCACGGCGAACAGTTCCTGCGCGGCGGCTGCCGCATCCTCGGGCATGCGGCGCAGGATCACGCCGGCCGAGGGGCTTTTCAGCGGCACGCGCGCATAGACCGCCAGCCGGGCGGCCTCGCGCCCCAGCAGATCCAGGCCGTCCTGCAGGGCGCGCGCGTCCATCAGGCGCAGCTTGGCGCTGGGCGCGTAATGCGCCTCCAGCGTGCCCGAGGCGCGCGGATCGGGCGCCTGCAGCTCGTCCTGGCTGCGCAGGCGCTGGCCGCAGGCGGCCTCGACCTGGGCCCGGCCGATCTGGCCGGGGCGCAGCAGCACCGGCACGCCGCGCGTGCAGTCGACGATGGTGGACTCTATGCCGACCTGGCAGGCGCCGCCGTCGAGCACCAGCAGCGCGTCGCCGAACTCATCGCGCACATGGGCGGCCGTGGTCGGGCTGACGCGGCCGAAGCGGTTGGCGCTGGGCGCGGCCAGGCCGTGCAGGCCCTGGGCCGCGCAGGCTTTCAGCAGGGCCCGCGCCACCGGGTGGGCGGGGCAGCGCAGGCCGATCGAGTCCTGGCCGCCGGCCGCGGCCTGGCCCACGCCAGGGCGGCGCGGCAGGATCAGCGTGAGCGGGCCGGGCCAGAAGGCCTGGATCAAGCGCTGCGCGAAATCCGGCAGCTGGGCCGCGAAATGCGCCACACCCTCGGCGTCGGCCACGTGCACGATCAGCGGATGGTCGGCAGGGCGGCCCTTGGCCGCGAAGATCCTGGCCACGGCCACGTCGCTGGCCGCGTCGGCCGCCAGGCCGTAGACGGTCTCGGTGGGCAGGCCCAGCAGCTCGCCGGCGCGCAGCGCCTGCACGGCGGCCGCGATGGCCTCGTCCGATTCGCCGGGGAGAATCATCGCGGCGCCATTTAGAAGGCTTCCAGGCCGAGCAGGTCCGCCACGCGCAGCGCCGTGACCTTGACCACGTCGACGCTGGCGCCGGTGATGCTGAGGTGGCCCATCTTGCGGCCGGGGCGCGCGCCGAGCTTGCCGTACAGGTGCAGGTGCACGCCGGGCAGGGCCAGCACCTCGCGCCAGGCCGGCGTGATGGGCTGGCCTTGGGCGTCGAACCAGAGGTCGCCCAGCAGGTTGAGCATGATGGCCGGGCTGTGCTGGCGCGGCTGGGCCAGCGGCAGGCCGGCCAGGGTGCGCACCTGCAGGTCGAACTGCGAGCAGTCGCAGGCGTCTATCGTGTAATGGCCGCTGTTGTGCGGGCGCGGCGCCATCTCGTTGACCACCAGGCTGCCGTCCTCGAGCACGAAGAACTCGACGCACAGCACGCCCACGTAATTCAGGCCCTCGGCGATCGCGCGCGTGGCGGCCACCGCGCGCTGCGCCAGCGCGTCGGGCAGGTTGCCCTCGTAGACCTCGGTCACGGCCAGGATGCCGCCACGGTGCAGGTTGCGCTGGGCCGGGAAGTTGACCATGGCGCCGTCGGCGCCGCGCGCCACGATGACCGAGCATTCGGCGGCCAGCGGCAGCATCTTCTCGAGCACGCAGGGCACCTGATTGAGCTCGCCCCAGGCAGCGGCGAGCTCGGCGCGCGTGGCCACGCGCAGCTGGCCCTTGCCGTCGTAGCCCATGCGCGCGGTCTTGAGGATGCCGGGCAGCAGGCCGCCCTCGACCGCGGCCAGCTGCTCGGGCGTCTCGATCAGGGCATAGGGCGCCACCGGCACGCCGCAGCGCACGAAATGCGCCTTCTCGCGCGCGCGGTCCTGGGCCACGGCCACGGCCTCGGCCCCCGGCGCCACCCAGCGCTGCGCGGCCAGGCCTTGCAGCGCCGGCGCGGGCACGTTCTCGAACTCGGTGGTGATGGCGGCCGAGCGCTGGATCAGCTGCTCCAGGCCATGCGGGTCGAGGTAGTCGGTGCGGATGTGGAAATGCGCCGCCAGGCCGGCCGGGCTGTTCGGGTCGGGGTCCAGCACCGCCGTGAAATAGCCCATGGCCTGGGCCGCGTGCACGAACATGCGGCCGAGCTGGCCGCCGCCCATCACGCCCAGCGTGGCCGGCTGGCCGCCCGCCAGCGCGCCAGGAAGAATCACGCCGCTCATCATGTCGCCGCGCATCAAGCGGCTCCCACCGGCGGCAGCGTCATGGCGCGGGCCGCCTCGGTCTGCTCGGCGCGGAAGGCCTCGAGCCGCGCGCGCAGCGCCGGGTCTTCGTTGGCCAGCAGGGCCACGGCGAACAGCGCGGCGTTGGCCGCGCCGGCCGCGCCGATCGCGAAAGTGGCCACCGGCACGCCCTTGGGCATCTGCACGATGCTGTGCAGCGAGTCCACGCCCTGCAGGTGGCGGCTGGCCACCGGCACGCCCAGCACCGGCACCACGGTCTTGGCGGCGATCATGCCCGGCAGGTGGGCCGCGCCGCCCGCGCCGGCGATGATGGCCTTGAGCCCGCGCCCAGAGGCGGCCTCGGCGTAGGCGAACATGTCGTCGGGCATGCGGTGCGCCGAGACCACGCGCGCTTCGTGCGCGACGCCGAACTGTTGGAGAATCTGGACTGCGTGCTGCATGGTGTCCCAGTCGGAACTGGAGCCCATGACGACGCCGATGAGCGCTTGAGTCATTGAGTGCTTTTCGAAGAATCGCTGAATTTTAAGGTTTCCACCATGATTGACGTCACCGTCCAAAACTTCGAAGCCGAGGTGATCGCTGCCTCCATGACCACCCCGGTGCTGGTGGACTTCTGGGCGCCCTGGTGCGGCCCCTGCAAGGCGCTGGGCCCGCTGCTGGAAAAACTCGAGACCGCCTACGAGGGCCGTTTCAAGCTGGTCAAGATCAACTCCGACGACGAACAGCAGCTGGCCGCGGCTTTCGGCATACGCAGCATCCCGACCTGCGTGCTGATGAAGAACGGCCAGCCGGTCGACGGCTTCATGGGCGCCGTGCCCGAGGGCAAGCTGCGCGAGTTCCTGGACAAGCACCTGCCCGGCGAGCACGAATTGGCCGCCGAAGCCGACGCCCAGGAGGCGCAGGAGCACCTGGCCTCGGGCGACACGGAAAGCGCCCAGGCCCGCCTGGCCGGCGCGCTGGCCACCGACCCGGGCAACGACGACATCCGCTACGACTACGTCAAGCTGCTGATCGGCACCGGTCAGCTGGGCGAGGCAGCCGGCGCGCTGGCGCCGGCGCTGGCGCAGATCCCGGTGGCGCTGCGCTTCGAGGCCCTGGCCCAGTGGCTCAACGCCATGGAGTTCGCCACCACCGACCCGCGCGGCCGCTGGAGCCAGGCGCAGTTCGACGACAGGATCGCCGAGAACAAGCGCGACTTCGAGACCCGCTTCGCCAAGAGCCGCGTGCTGATGGCGCACGGCGAGTGGACGGCCGCCATGGACGAGCTGCTCGAAATCATCATGCGCGACAAGAAATGGGACGAGGAGGCGCCGCGCAAGACCTTCGTCGCCATCCTCGAGCTGCTGGCGCCGCCCCGCCCCAAGGCCAGCGCCGAGGCCGGCGGCAAGAGCACCGGTGGCATCGAGCTGATGGGCAAGAGCGCCGTGCAGGAAGACCCGCAGTCCGCCCTGGTCTCGGCCTACCGGCGCAAGCTCAGCATGATGCTGAACTGAGCCTCACAAGCACCGCTCTGACGCGTCACCCGGGACTTATACTTCCTTTTTAAAAATGGAAGTATAAATGCCCAGTTTGTACACCGAGATGTCGGCAGCGGCGCAGGCCGCATTTGCCGGGCTCGATACGGCAGCCCGCCAGCGCGAAGTCGATCGATGCGTCGCCGACTTGCCGGGGGGGTTCACCCGCAAGCTGGTCAACGGCAGGACCTACTGGTACTACCAGGCCAAGTCGCCGGATGGCGCGCCCTTGCAGACCTATGTAGGGCCTGACGACGCGACGACGCGCGCGCTCATAGCCGCACACAAGAGCGGCGTCCATGCGCAAGCCGACCAGAACATGCTGCGCGCGGCGCGCGCGGCCGTGGAACTGGGCTGCGCCCAGGTGCCGCTCAAACACGGGCGGGTGATCAGCCGGCTCGGCGACCACGGTTTTTTCCGCGCGGGGGGCATTCTGGTCGGCACCCATGCCTTCATGGCCTACCAGAACCTGTTGGGCGTGGCCTGGCAGGGCAGCGCCATGACGCTGGACCTGGACTTCGACCATGCCGGACGGAATGTCTCGATCGCCTTGCGGCCGGGGATCAAGATCGACACGCGCAAGGCGATCGAGTCACTGGAAATGGGATTCATGCCCATCCAGAGCCAGACGACCTACAAGAAGGCGGACGAGCCCGACTTCGACATCGACTTCCTGACCGCGATGGGCAGGACGGGCGACGCCCCGGTCCATGTCGCATCGCTGAACGTGACGCTGCAGCCGCTCAGGTTCATGGAGTTGTCGCTGGAGGACCCTCTCACGACGACCCTGCTCTGGCGCAACGGCCCCGTGGTCGTCAATCTGCCCCGCCCCCAGCGTTACGCCGTGCACAAGCTGCTGGTTTACGGAGAGCGGCCGCAGAACATGCGCACCAAGGCCGTCAAGGACCTGGCCCAGGCGGCCGCCCTGATGGACTACTTGCTGGACATGGATCTGGCACTCATCCAGGAGGCCTGGCAAGACGCCCTGTCCCGCGGCAAGGGATGGCAAAGCCGGATGGAAGAAGGCTTCAGCGCGCTCTGCCGGCAGTACGAAGCCTTGAACTTTCGCCAGCGCCTCGCGGTGGGCGCCGCATAAGCCCCTGCCCAGGCAGGCCCGGCGCGGCGACTGGCCGCGCTCAAGCGGTGAGCCGCTGCAGCGCCTCGCGGTACTTGGCGGCGGTCTTCTCGATCACCTCGCGCGGCAGGCGCGGCGCGGGGGCGGTCTTGTCCCAGGGCTTGCCGCCGACCTGGGCCTGCTCCAGCCAGTCGCGCAGGAACTGCTTGTCGTAGCTCGGCGGGTTGCTGCCCTCGGCGTAGCTCTGGTCATAGGATTCCTGGGGCCAGTAGCGCGAGGAGTCGGGCGTCAGCACCTCGTCCATCAGCACCAGGGTGCCGTCGGCGTCGAGGCCGAATTCGAACTTGGTGTCGGCGATGATGATGCCCTTCTTGGCCGCGATCTCGGCCGCCGCCTTGTAGATGGCGATGCTGATGTCACGGATGCGGCCCGCCAGGTCGGCACCAATCATTTCCACCGTGCGCTCGAAGCTGATGTTCTCGTCGTGCTCGCCCACGGCCGCCTTGGCCGCCGGCGTGTAGATCGGCTCGGGCAGCTTGCTGGCGTTCTTCAGCCCGGGCGGCAGCGGCACGCCGCAGACCGACTGGCCCTGCTGGTACTCCTTCCAGCCGCTGCCGGCCAGGTAGCCGCGCACCACGGCCTCCACGGGAATCGGCTTGAGGCGCTTGACCAGCATGGCGCGGCCCTGGACCTGGGGCAGGTCGTCGGGCGTGACCACGCTCTCGGGCGCCTCGCCGGTCAGGTGGGTGGGGCAGAGGTTCAGGCCCTTGGGGCCGAGCTTGTCGAACCAGAACAGCGTCATCTGCGTGAGCAGCTCCCCCTTGCCGGGAATCGGTTCGCCCATGATCACGTCGAAGGCGCTGATGCGGTCGGAGGCGACCATCAGGATGCGGTCGTCGCCCACCGCGTAGTTGTCGCGCACCTTGCCGCGCGCGAGCAGCGGCAGGGAGGTCAGGGACGAGGTGTGCAGGGCAGAAGTCATGGGCGGGCTCACGAGAGGGCTGCAATGAAAAAGCCCGTCGAACAGTCAACGGGCTTGCCGATTATCGCAAGACTGCGAAAGGGACTGTTACACCCTCAGTTCACCAGCTGGGCCAGCTCGCCCTTGGCGTACTTGGCGGCCATGACCTGCAGGCTCGCGCCCTTGATCTTGGCGCCCTGGCCTTCGCAGCCGAACTCGAGGTAGCGCGCCTTGCAGACCTGCTTGGCGGCCTCGCGCGCCGGCTTGAGCCATTCGCGCGCGTCGAACTTCTCGGGGTTCTCGGCCAGGAACTTGCGCACCGCCCCGGTCATGGCCAGGCGGATGTCGGTGTCGATGTTGATCTTGCGCACACCGTACTTGATGGCTTCCTGGATCTCCTCGACCGGCACGCCGTAGGTCTCCTTCATCTTGCCGCCGTACTGGTTGATGACGGCCAGCAGCTCCTGCGGCACGCTCGACGATCCGTGCATCACCAGGTGGGTGTTCGGGATGCGGGCGTGGATTTCCTTCACGCGGCTGATCGCCAGGATGTCGCCGGTGGGCTTGCGCGAGAACTTGTAGGCGCCGTGGCTGGTGCCGATGGCGATCGCCAGGGCGTCGAGCTGGGTGGCCTTGACGAACTGGGCCGCCTCCTCGGGGTCGGTCAGTAGGGCCGAGTGGTCCAGCTTGCCGACGGCGCCTATGCCGTCTTCCTCGCCGGCCTCGCCGGTCTCCAGCGAGCCCAGGCAACCGAGCTCGCCCTCGACCGTGACGCCGACCTTGTGCGCCATGTCCACCACCTTGCGCGTCACGTCGACGTTGTAGTCGAACGAGGCCGGGGTCTTGCCGTCCTCGCGCAGCGAGCCGTCCATCATGACCGAGCCGAAGCCCAGGTCGATCGCGCCCTGGCAGATCGCCGGGCTCTGGCCATGGTCCTGGTGCATGACCAGCGGAATCTGGGGATAGGCTTCGACGGCGGCCTGGATCAGGTGCTTGATGAAGGCCTCGCCTGCGTACTTGCGCGCGCCGGCGCTGGCTTGCAGGATCACCGGCGCGCCGGTCTCCTTGGCAGCCTCCATGACGGCCTGGACCTGCTCCAGGTTGTTGACGTTGAAAGCCGGAATGCCGTAGCCGTTGGCCGCCGCATGGTCCAGCAGCTCGCGCATCGAAACGAGTGCCATGTGATGATCCCAGAGAGTTGAAAGTCGGATGAAAGCCGCCCAGGCGGCCCGTAACCGCCTGGTAACTCCCGGATTTTAAACGGTGCGCCCGGCGCGCGGGGGCAGGGCAGCACTCAGCCGACGCGGCAGACCTTGAGCATGTTGGTGCCGCCCGGCGCGCCCATGGGCTCGCCGCAGGTGATGGCGTAGACGTCGCCGGTCTGCACGATGCCGCGCGCCTTGAGGTGGCGCTCGGCCTGGCTCAGCGCCGTGTCGCGGTCGGCGCTGGTGTCCATCAGCAGCGGGCGCACGTTGCGGAAGATGGCCATCTTGCGCTGGGTCGCGAGCTTGGGCGTCAGCGCGTAGATCGGGATGCGGATGCGGTGGCGGCTCATCCACAGCGGCGTCGAGCCCGAATCGGTCAGCGCCACGATGGCCTTGGCGTCCAGGTGGTGGGCGGTGAACAGCGCGCCCATGGCGATGGCCTGGTCGATGCGGCTGAAGGTCTGGCCGGTGAAGTCGGCGTCGATCTCCACATGCTCGGCCCCTTCGGCCGCCTCGCAGATCTTGGCCATCTCCTGCACCGTCTCCAGCGGGTACTTGCCGGCCGCGGTCTCGGCGCTCAGCATCACCGCGTCGGTGCCGTCGAGCACGGCGTTGGCCACGTCGCTGACCTCGGCGCGCGTGGGCACCGGGTTGGTGATCATGCTCTCCATCATCTGCGTGGCCGTGATCACCACCTTGTCGTGCACATGGGCCAGCTTGATCATGCGCTTTTGCAGCGCCGGCACGGCCGCGTTGCCGACCTCCACGGCCAGGTCGCCGCGCGCCACCATGATGCCGTCGCTGGCCTTGAGGATCTCCTCGAGCAGCGGAATCGCCTCGGCGCGCTCGATCTTGGCGATCAGGCCGGGCCGGTGGCCGTATTGCTCGGCGGCCACGTTGCACAGCTGGCGCGCCATGGCCATGTCGGTGGCGTTCTTGGGGAAGCTCACCGCCACGTAGTCGGCCTGGAAGCTCATCGCGGTCTTGATGTCCTCCATGTCCTTGGCCGTCAGCGCCGGCGCCGTCAGGCCGCCGCCCTGCTTGTTGATGCCCTTGTTGTTCGACAGCTCGCCACCGAGCTTGACCGTGGTGTGGACCTGCTCGCCACGCACCGCGTCCACCGTCAGCACGATCAGGCCGTCGTTGAGCAGCAGCATGTCGCCGGCCTTGACGTCGCGCGGCAGCTCCTTGTAGTCCAGGCCCACGCCGGTCAGGTCGCCCGGCTCGGCGCGCGAGGCGTCGAGCACGAACTTGGCGCCCGGCTCCAGCATCACCTTGCCCTCGGCGAACTTGCCGACGCGGATCTTGGGGCCCTGCAGGTCGGCCATGATGGCGACCTCGCGCCCAGCGCGCTGCGAGGCCTCGCGCACCAGGCGGGCGCGGTCGATGTGGTCCTGCGCCTTGCCGTGGCTGAAGTTGAGCCGCACCACGTTGACGCCGGCCCGGATCATGGCCTCCAGCAGGGCGGGGTCGCTCGACGCGGGGCCGAGGGTGGCGACGATTTTGGTGGCGCGACGTGGCATGGAAAGGGGTCTCCTGTAACTAAGTTCCGGATTCTCACACGGAAACGGTTACAGCCAGGGTACAGAACAAAGCCCCTGGCCGCGCCAAGGCATCGCCGCGGCGGCCGGCCGCAGACATGGCTGGGCCTGCCCCGCCCCGCACCCGGCCGGGCGCCAATGCCGCGAAAACGGCCCCGGGCCTGGCTCTGCGGCCCCAACCCGACCGCCCCGCCGGGCCGGATCGACGCCCCGGGAACCGGCCGCCCGCCGCCCATTCCATGTGAAATGGTCAAGGCTCTTGTCACCAAAGGCGCAGCGATCCTGCTCGTCACGGCCCGGGGCCGCATCGGCGCGGGCCGGCACGGGCCGGTCAATCGGCGCATGTTTGATCCTGGTCAGAGTCCATGGCCCCGCCCCCCGGTAGCATCCCCGGCATCACTTTCCGCCTCCGTCGCGCCGGCGCGCGGCCGCAGCTGCGGGGACATCCCGCGGCGCCACATCCCTTCCATCCGTACCGACCTTCATGATGCCGACCCTCGCCCCGATCCCGGCCGACCAGCCGCTGCCGCACCGCAAGACCCTGCGCGAATGGCTGATCCCCCTGTCCACCCGCACCACGGCCTGGGCCCTGCTGCTGCTGGCCTTCGACTACACGCTGCTGCTCGCCGCCTTCGCCGGCACGGTGCTGCTCCATGCTTGGTGGGCCAAGGCGCTGTGCGGCCTGGCCGCGGGCTTCGTGACCGGCCGCCTGTTCATCATCGGCCACGACGCCTGCCACCAGAGCCTGACGCCGCACCGCGGGCTCAACCGCTGGCTGGGCCGCATCGCCTTCCTGCCCTCGCTCACGCCCTACAGCCTGTGGGACGTGGGCCACAACGTGGTGCACCACGGCTACACCAACCTCAAGGGCGTGGACTTCGTCTGGGCGCCGCTCACGCGCGAGGAATACGCGGCGCTTCCGCCGCTGCAGCGCGGGCTCAACCGCCTCTATCGCAGCGGCTGGGCGCCCGGCCTCTACTACTTCGTCGAGATCTGGTGGAAGAAGATGTACTTCCCCAACCGCACGCAGATGCCCACGCGCCGCCCCATTTTCGTGAAGGACGGCCTGCTGGTCAGCGCCTTCGCCCTGCTCTGGGCCGGCGGCCTGGTGGCCGGCGCGCTGGCCGCCGGGCAGTCGCTGGCCCTGGTGCTGGCCACCGGCTTCGCCCTGCCCTTTTTGTTCTGGAACTCGATGATAGGCTTCGTGGTCTACGTGCACCACACCCATGTCAAGGTGTCCTGGCACGAGGACAAGGCCGCCTGGGCCAAGGCCCAGCCCTTCGTCTCGACCACCGTGCACCTGACCTTCCCGTTCAGGATAGGCGCGCTGCTGCACCACATCATGGAGCACACGGCGCACCACGTGGACATGAGCATTCCGCTCTACCGCCTCAAGCAAGCCCAGGCCCGGCTGGAGGAGCTGCTGCCCGCGCGCATCATCGTCCAGCCCTTCTCCTGGCGCTGGTACTTCGAGACCGCGCGCCAATGCAAGCTCTACGACTTCAGGCGCCGCTGCTGGACCGACTACCGCGGGCGGCCGACCAGCGCGCGGCGGCCGCAGATTGCGTAATCGCCAAGCCCAAGGACAAAGGGGCGGCGCCCGGCAGGCGCCGCCCCTTTCTTGCCTCGGCCCGACGGCCCGTCAGCCCGCGGCGCGCTTTTGCAGGATCTCGAAGGCCGGCAAGGTCTTGCCCTCCAGCACCTCGAGGAAGGCGCCGCCGCCGGTGGAGATGTAGCCGACCCGCTTGTCGATGCCGTACTTGGCAATCGCGGCCAGGGTGTCGCCGCCGCCGGCGATGCTGAAGGCCTGGGATTCGGCAATCGCCTGGGCAATCACCTTGGTGCCGTTCTCGAAGGCCGGGAACTCGAACACGCCCACCGGGCCGTTCCAGACGATGGTGCCGGCGGCCTTGAGCTGCTCGGCCAGGCGAGCCGCGGTGTGCGGGCCTATGTCCAGGATCAGGTCGTCGTCTTCGACTTCGGTGGCCAGCTTGACGCTGGCCGGCGCGTCGGCCGCGAACTGCTTGGCGCAGACCACGTCGGTCGGGATCGGCACCTCGGCGCCGCGCGCGCGCATGGCATCGATCACCGCCTTGGCCTCGCCCACCAGGTCCGGCTCGGCCAGGCTCTTGCCGATCTTGAGGCCGGCGGCCAGCATGAAGGTGTTGGCGATGCCGCCGCCGACGATCAGCTGGTCCACGTTCCTGGCCAGGCTTTGCAAGATGGTCAGCTTGGTCGAGACCTTGGAGCCGGCCACGATGGCGGCCAGCGGGCGCTTCGGGTTCGCCAGGGCCTTGCTGATCGCGTCGATCTCGGCCGCCAGCAGCGGGCCGGCGCAGGCGATGGGCGCGTACTGCGCGATGCCGTAGGTCGTGCCCTCGGCGCGGTGCGCGGTGCCGAAGGCGTCGTGCACAAAGATGTCGCACAGCGCGGCCAGCTTGCGCGCCAGCTCCTCGCTGTTCCTCTTCTCGCCCTTGTTGACGCGGCAGTTCTCGAGCAGCACGACCTGGCCCGGCGCGACCTGCACGCCGTCGACCCAGTTCGCGAGCAGCGGGACCTCGCGTCCGAGCAGCTCGCCCAGGCGCTGGGCCACCGGGGCCAGCGAGTCCTCGGGCTTGAACTCGCCCTCGGTCGGGCGGCCCAGGTGCGAGGTCACCATGACGGCCGCGCCGGCGTCCAGCGCCATCTGTATGCAGGGTACCGAGGCACGGATGCGCGTGTCCTCGGTGATGCGTCCCGCATCGTCCTGCGGGACGTTGAGGTCGGCGCGGATGAACACGCGTTGGCCGCGGGCTTTGCCCTGGGCGCAGAGGTCGGAGAAGCGGATGACGTTCATGGGGGGCGCTCGGAAAGGAATGGGGGGAGGGTTCGCCCGCCATTTTAGAAGCCGCCCCGCCGGCGCGGGTTACCAACCGAGTCCGAGATGCAGGGGCAGGTAGACCGCCATGCCGGCCAGGATGGTGAGGAACACGTCGCGCCGCCAGTAGAAGGCCGCAGCGCCGGCCATGGCGGCGAACAGGCGCGCGTCCTGCCAGGTGGCGACCAGCCGGCCCTGGGTCATCACCACCTCGGGCACGACGACGGCCGCCAGCGCCGCGATCGGCGCGTACTGCAGGCCGCGCTGGGCCCAGGGCGGCAGGCTCCAGGGCTTGCTCGTGATGAAGAAGAAGCAGCGCGCGAGCACCGTGACGCCGGCCAGGGCCACGATCACCGCCACGCTCCAGAGGTCGGTGCCCCCGCTCATGTCGTCGCCCGCCCCTGCGCCGCCGGCGGCTGGGGCTTCTCGAGCGCGAGGCACAGCAGCACCGCGGCCGCGATCGCAACCACGATGTTGAGCTTGAGCGGCAGCGCGTAGGCTAGCACGGCCGCGACGCCGGCCACGCCGGCCGAGACCACACGCAGCCGCGTGCTGGCCAGCGAGCAAAGAATGCCCAGCAGGCACAGAATGCCGGCAAAGCCCAGGCCCCAGGAGGTGGGGATGAAGTTGGCCAGCGCGATGCCGACCAGGCTGGCCAGCATCCAGCTGCCCCAGTTGACCAGGCAGTTGCCCGACAGGTAGGCCTCCTGCACCAGATGCTCGGCGGCGCTGCGGCCGGGATGCGGGAAGCGGCGCGTGAACAGCACGTAGCTGATGTCGGTCGTGAGATAGCCGTGCGCCAGGCGCTGGCGCAGCGGCAGGTGCATGAGGTAGGGCCGCAGGTGCAGGCTGAACACCACGAAGCGCAGGTTGACGCAAAAACCCGCGGCCAGGATCACCCAGGCCGGCGCGCCGGCCACCAGCAGGGGGATGGCCGCCAGCTGCGAGCTGCCGGCGAACACCAGCAGCGTCATCAGCACCGCCTCGAACACGCTCATGCCCGACTTGAGCATAGCCACGCCGGTCATCAGCCCCCAGGCGGCCACGCCCGGGGCCTGCGGCAGCATGGCCCGCATGCCGACACCGAACTCGGGATGGGTGTGGATCGCGCGCCGCCAGAACATCAGTGCGCCCGGGTCTCGAAGCGCTGGCCGGCCTGCAGCGCAAAGCCGCGCAGGAACTCGCCCACCGGCAGGCGCTTGCCGCCGGGGCGCTGCAATTCCAGCAGATTGAGCACGCCGTCGCCGCAGGCCACGCGCACGCCGCCGGCATCTGCCGACAGGACGGTGCCGGGCGCCTGGCCGGGCGACGAGGCTGCCTGGTCCGCCTCGGCACGCCAGAGCTTGATCAGGTCCGGCCCCAGCTGGGCCTGGGCCCCGGGAAAAGGGTCGAAGGCCCGGATGCGCCGCTCGATCTGCGCCACGGGCAGGGTCCAGTCGAGCGCGGCCTCGGCCTTCTCTATCTTGTGCGCGTAGTTCACGCCTTCGGCGGGCTGCTTGAGCGGCCGCAGGCCGCCGCAGGCCGCCAGCTCCAACGCCTCCACGATCAGGCGACCGCCCAGGTCGGCAAGCTTGTCGTGCAGGCCGGCCGTCGTGTCGCCGGCCGCGATGGGCAGCGCCTGCATGAGCAGCATGTCGCCGGTGTCCAGCCCCGCGTCCATCTGCATGATGGTCACGCCGGTCTCGGCGTCACCGGCCTCGATCGCGCGGTGGATGGGCGCGGCGCCGCGCCAGCGCGGCAGCAGGGAAGCATGGATGTTCAAACATCCAAGCCTCGGCAGGTCCAGTACCCACTGCGGCAGGATCAGCCCGTAGGCCGCAACCACCATGGCGTCGGCCCGCGCCGCCAGCAGGGCCTCGCGCGCGGCGGCCGCGTCCTCGGGGTACTTGCCGTCCAGGCGCAGGCTGCGCGGCTGGGCCACCGGCATGCCGTGCTCGAGCGCGAACTGCTTGACCGGCGAGGCCTGCAGCTTCATGCCGCGCCCGGCCGGGCGGTCGGGCTGAGTCAGGACCAGGGGGATCTCGAAACCCGCGGCGTGCAGGCGCTGCAGGGCCACGCGGGCGAACTCGGGCGTTCCGGCAAAGACGATTCTCAAGATGACGGGCTTTCAGCGGCGCTCAGGAAACTCGCGCGGCTCGGGCTCGATTTCCTCGGTGATCAGCCATTTGCGCACCACGCCCGAGGGGTCCAGATGCAGGTGCAGGCGGCGAAAACCGAAGCCGCTGACATCCCGGTAGCGGTAGGTCCAGACCACGCCGTCGAACAACGCCACGCGCTCGAGCAGGGCGGGCTTGCCGAACATCAGCTCCACGTCGCGCGCGGTCCAGCGGTCGATCTGGATGCGGCCGAACTTGCCCGGATCCAGCGTCTGCTCGACACGCACCAGGCGGCCAGTGGCGTCGAAGTCGAGGTTGTGCACCTGGATGCCGGCGGGCTGCTGCGAGTACTGCAGGCGCTCGCCGTCGGGCAGGGCATAGCGGGCCGTGGGCTTGCCCAGGCGCGACAGCACGTCGGCGCGCGGGGCGCCCGGCTTCTCCCATTGCGGCGCGGCGCAGCCGACCAGCAGCATCGCCAGCGCCAGTCCAGCGAGCTGCAACGCGCGGCGGGCGGTGCCGGCCCTCACGGCCGCGCCTCCTCCCGCAGCTGCTTGAGCAGCTTGGACTTGATGCGGTTGCGCTTGAGCGGGGACAGGTAGTCGACGAAGACCTTGCCCATCAGGTGGTCCATCTCGTGCTGGATGCAGACGGCCAGCAGGCCCTCGGCCGGGATGCTGCGCGACTGGCCCTCGCCGTCCAGGGCGCTGACCGTGACGGCCGCCGCCCGCTCCACGCCGTCGTAGACGCCGGGCACCGACAGGCAGCCCTCGTCGCCGCGCAGCCGCTCGGCGCTGCCCCAGGTGATCTCGGGGTTGATCAGCACCATGGGCTCGTTGCGCTGCTCCGACACGTCGATCACGATCAGGCGCTCGTGCACGTCGACCTGGGTGGCCGCCAGGCCTATGCCATGGGCCTCGTACATGGTCTCGAACATGTCGGCGATCAGCGCCCGGATGCGCGCGTCCACCGCCTGCACGGGTTGGGCCACCTTGTGCAGCCGGGGGTCGGGATAGCGAAGAATGGGAAGCAGGGCCATGGCGTCAGGTCGAAGATGTCGTTATTTTCGCTACTTTTCGCCGCGGCTGCCGGCCTGGGGCCGATTCTTCTTTGCCCGATCAGGGTCTTGGGCGCAGAATTCAAAGTCGATTCTCAAGATTGACCGCAGGGGGCCCACACAAGCCATGAAGCACCGTCATCCCGCAGACCTCTATGCCAAGGCCGCCGCGGCGGCGCTGCTGAGCACCGCGCTGGCCGGCCCGCCCGCCGCGGCCCAGAACTACCCCATCACCCCCGCCCAGCGCGCCACGGCGCAGCAGGTGGCGCAGGCCGGGGTGCCGCTGTCCGAGCTGGCGCCGAACGCGCCGGATCAGCACCGGGTGCGGCGCGGCGACACGCTGTGGGACATCTCCAGCCTGTTCCTCAAGAGCCCCTGGCGCTGGCCCGAGCTCTGGGGCATGAACCTGGACCAGATCCGCAACCCGCACCTGATCTACCCCGGCCAGCTGCTGGTGCTGGAGCGACAGGGCGGCCGTGCCGTGCTGCGCGTGGCCGGCGGCAACGGCAGCGGCGCCGACACCGTCAGGCTGTCGCCGCGCACCCGCGCCGAGCCTCTGGGCGAAGGCGCCCTGCCGACCCTGCAGCCGCACCTGATCGAACCCTTCCTGGCCGAACCCCTGGTGGTCGACGCGACGCAGCTGCAGCAGGCACCGCGCATCGTCGCCACCCAGGAGCACCGCGTGCTGCTCAGCCGCGGCGACCGGGCCTACGTGCGCGGCGACGCCGCCGCCCCCCTGATCGACGGCCAGGGCCAGCCCTCGCGCTTCCGAGTGTTCCGCAGCGCCACGCCGCTGAAGGACCCCGAATCGGGCGAAATCCTGGGCTACGAGGCCCAGTACCTGGGCCAGGCCGAGCTGCGGCGCGGCGAATCCCTGCGCCAAGTCGCGCTGGCGGACGGCCAGACCCGCAGCGACCCGGTGCCCGCCACGGTCGACATCCTCAGCGCCAAGGAGGAGATGCGCACCGGCGACCGCCTGCTGCCCGAGCCGTCGCGCGAGTTCCGCAGCTACGCGCCGCGCGCGCCCATGGCCGCGGTCGAGGCCCGTGTGGTCTCGGTCTACGGCAGCGCCGTGCGCTACGCGGCGCAGAACCAGGTGGTGGTGATCAACCGCGGCACGCGCGACGGCCTGGAAAGCGGCCATGTGCTGGCCCTCCTGAGGGCCGGCGAGCGCGTCGTCGACAAGACCGACCCGGCGCGCACCATGCTGCAGCTGCCCGACGAGCGCAACGGCCTGCTGATGGTGTTCCGCACCTTCGAGCGAGTCTCCTACGGGCTGGTGCTGGACATCGTCGACAGCGTGAAGGTGGGCGACCGGCTGGTCAATCCGCGCTGATGCCGCCGGCCTGCCCGTCGGCCGCTGCGCCGGCCGCGCTGACCCGCGAGGAGCTCGCGGCCTGGCTGCGGCTCACGCTGAGCCCGGGCCTGGGCCCCGGGGCGGTGCGCCGCCTGCTGGCGGCCTTCGGCCTGCCCCAGCAGGTGCTGGCACAGCCGGCCAGCGCGCTGCGCCAGGTCCTCGGGCCGGCCCAGGTCCAGGCCCTGCTGGACGAGGCGCCTGAACTGGCCGAGCTCGCCACGCGCAGCTGGGACTGGCTGCAGGCCGGCGAAGCCGGCGAGGAAGGCGTGGGCCGCCGCATCCTGGTGCTGGGCGACGCCGACTACCCCGCCAGCCTGCTGGCCATCGAGGACCCGCCGCCCATGCTCTACCTGCTGGGCCAGGTCGACCGGCTCGCCATGTTGCGCGGCATCGCGGTGGTCGGCAGCCGCAACCCGACGCCGCAGGGCGCGGCCAATGCGCGGCAGTTCGCCCGTGCCCTGGCCAGCGCCGGACTGTCCGTGGTCTCTGGCCTGGCGCTGGGCGTGGACGGCGCGGCCCACGAGGGCGCGCTCGAAGGTGCCACCCCCGGCCAGCTCGCGACCCTGGCCGTGGTCGGCACCGGCCTGGACCGCGTCTACCCGCGCCAGCACCTGGATCTGGCGCGCCGCATCGCGCGCCAGGGCCTGCTGGTCAGCGAATACCCGCTGGGCACGCCGCCGCTGGCGCCCAACTTCCCGCGCCGCAACCGCCTGATCTCGGGCCTGAGCCAGGGCACGCTGGTGGTCGAGGCGGCGCTGAAGTCGGGCTCGCTGATCACGGCCCGGCTGGCCAGCGAACAGGGGCGCGAGGTGTTCGCCATCCCCGGCTCCATCCACGCGGCCCAGTCGCGCGGCTGCCACGCCCTGATCCGCCAGGGCGCCAAGCTGGTCGAATCGGCGCAGGACGTGCTCGAGGAACTGCGCTGGCCGGTCCCCGCGCCCGAGACTGAGAAACCCCTGCCCGCCACAGGCGCGGACGACCCGCTGTTGACCCTGATGGGGCACGACCCGGTGAGCCTGGACGCGCTGCAGGCGCGCAGCGGCCTGGACACGCCCACGCTCCAGACCCGGCTGCTGACACTGGAGCTCGACGGCGCGGTCGGCCGCCTGCCGGGCGGCCTGTTCCAGCGCCTGGCCAGCGCTTGAGGCCGGCCCCTAAAGGCGCCGGAACTTCTAGGCTATATTGGGGCCATGTTTGAAGTGCTCGTGTTCGTCTACGAAAACTACTGGCGAGGCGAGGCATGCCCCGAGCTGCCGCAGCTGGGGCGCAAGCTCAGCGCCGCCGGCTTCGACCCGGACGAGATCCAGCAGGCCCTGGCCTGGCTGAACGGTCTGAACCTGGCGGCCCGCGACACGCGGCTGGCCGACGGCGCGGCGCCCGAGCGCACCGGCATCCCCCTGACTCAGACCC